>JALQUL010000240.1 GCA_023260735.1 Limnohabitans sp.
ACAATAGTAATGCTGATTTATCTCTTAATTGTTATTATGGGTATTCAAATCATCCAGCTATTGAGCCACTGTCATGATGGCTAGCTCAAGTAAAAATTAGCCTGATGGGTTCTCTGTTTATTCTTTATTTCATCTTTCAAATGACAAAAGTTCAAGCCAATACTGCCTCACAATACAAAGCCTTTAAAGAAATTGCTACTCGCTGGATGGACAATGATATGTATGGGCATATCAATAATGTGGTTTATTACAGTTGGTTTGATACGGCAGTCAATGCCTATTTAATTGAGCAAGGAGCACTTCATCCTTTGCATAGCGATTTTATTGGATTAGTCATAGAAACCCATTGCAACTACTTTGCGCCTTTATCATTTCCAGAAACGGTTAAATTAGGTATTCGAGTTGCCGCTATGGGTCGTACGAGTGTGCGTTATGAGATTGGCGTTTTTTCTGCTAGTTCAGATAGATGTGTCGCCCAAGGTCATTTTGTGCATGTCTATGTAGATGCACTAGAGCGACGCCCTATTGAATTACCGAGTCACCTAAAAAAAGCCCTTCAGCCTTTATTAATGATAGAGTAAGTGTGAGAGTAAATTGTTAAAACCTATTAAGGAGACCTGTTCTGTGAGCCAAAATTCAATTGACCAAATTATTACCAGTCGTATGTCAGCAAGAGCCTTTACTCAACAGGCGGTTGCCAAAGAGTTAATTGAGCAAATTTTATATGTCGCTAGCCGTGCTCCTTCAGGCACCAATACCCAACCTTGGAAGGCTTATGTTTTACAGGGTAAAAGCCGAGATCAATTAGTTGAAAAAGTATGCAAAGCACATAACGAGATAAGACAAGATCCGTCGCTGGCAAAAAATTATCAAGAAGAATATGACTATTACCCTACCCAGTGGGTGAGTCCCTATATTGATCGTCGACGTGAGAATGGTTGGGGCTTGTATGGCTTATTAGGCATTGGTAAAGCAGATAAAGACAAAATGCATGAGCAGCACCAACGTAACTACCAGTTTTTTGATGCGCCTGTAGGCTTGATGTTTACAGTAGATAAAGTCATGGGTCGTGGTAGTCTATTAGATTATGGTATGTTTTTAGAAAATCTCATGATTAGTGCAAGAGGACATGGTTTACATACTTGTCCACAAGCGGCTTGGAATGGCTTTTCTAAAATTATTTTGCCACATATTGGGGCTCAAGAAAATGAAATGATGGTCTGCGGTGTAGCTTTGGGTTATGCCGATGAGTCCCATATTGTGAACACTTTTAGCACCCCCCGAGTGCCGGTTGCAGAATTTACTAAATGGCTTGATTAAATAGGTTTAGCCAAGCCGCAAATAAGCCGTTTTTATAGATAAAAGGTTGTTGGAATGATTATTACCAGTTTATTAGACACTGATCTTTATAAGTTCACCATGATGCAAGTGGTGTTGCATCAGTTTCCGAGTGCCCAAGTAGAGTATAAGTTTAAATGTCGAAATCCTGGAATTGCTCTTGCTCCATTTGCAGAAGAAGTTCGTACGGAAATAAAAGCCCTTTGTAGCTTGCACTTTCATGAACATGAATTGGCTTATTTGCGCTCTTTGCGTTTTATAAAAAGTGATTTTGTTGATTTTTTAGGACTATTTAAGCTCAATGAAAAATATGTCACGATAACGCCACAAAAAAATGGTGAACTTGAAATCAAAATTCAAGGCCCTTGGTTGCATACGATATTGTTTGAAATCCCAGTTTTGGCGATTGTTAATGAGGTCTATTTTAGAAATACGCAACCTATGCCCGATCTCATTGAAGGTCGGCAGCGTTTAGAAGTCAAACTCGAACAACTCAGAACGCCTGGTCTTGAGCAGTTAAAAATTGCTGACTATGGCACTCGGAGACGATTTAGCAAAGCTTGGCATGAAGAGGTTTTAAGGGTTTTAAGAACCCGTTTAGGCACGGTTACAAGTCCCAATAGAAGCAATGTTTCGCCGGGTCAGTTTGCAGGTACTAGTAACGTTTTGTGGGCTATGAATTTAGGCCTTACACCCTTGGGTACTATGGCCCACGAATATTTGCAAGCCTGCCAAGCATTGGGGCCGCGTCTGCGTGATAGCCAGGTTTATGCTTTTGAATCATGGGCCAAAGAATATCGTGGTGACCTAGGTATTGCCTTATCTGATGTGTACGGGATGGCGGCTTTTTTGCGTGATTTTGATATGTATTTTTGTAAACTGTTTGATGGTGCAAGGCATGACAGTGGTGACCCATTTGAGTGGGGCGAACGGATGATTGACCACTATCTTCAAAACAGAGTGGATCCTAAAACTAAAACACTTATTTTTAGTGATGGCTTAACTGTACCTCGTACCATAGAGCTTTATAAGCAGTTTGCCGGTCGATGCCAATTGGCCTTTGGAATAGGTACTAATTTAACCAATGATTTGGGGTATGAGCCTTTGCAAATTGTCATGAAAATGGTCTATTGCAATGGTCAACCAGTGGCCAAGTTATCTGATACTCCCTCTAAAAATATGTGTGAAGATGAGCGTTATTTAGGTTATTTACGTCAAGTTTTTGAGCTTGATCCTCCTATTAATATTTCTTCAAAATAATTTTTTAGTACCCGCTCCTATTCGCTTTACCCAACCATCAACCCACAGGTGATTAAAAAGTAATATGAGGAGTTTTAGTTGGTTAATTTAGTTTTTATTAAACAAATAACATTCAAATTTATATGAAAAAACCAAGTGTATTGGTAGCTAGGGCCATTTTCCCTGAAGTCTTAGAGCAGTTATCAACTGTGTTTGAGGTCATTGATAATCAGGCCGATATTGTTTTTAGTCGCCAGCAATGGATTGAAAAAATTAGTACGGTAGATGCTGTTTTTACTACAGGCGTAGAGCCAATTGACGCAGACGTGTTAGCGCATTGCCCTCGATTAAAAATAGCCGCTAACATGACAGTGGGTTATAACAATTTTGATGTTGATGCAATGACACAAAAAGGGGTGGTAGCCACCAACTCCCCTGATGTATTAACGCAAGCGACAGCCGATATGGCTTTTGCTTTATTATTGGCTGCTGCTCGTAGAGTGTCAGAGTCAGAAGCGTTTTTAAGATCAGGGCAGTGGTCTAAATGGTCTTTTGATATGTTGTTAGGTGCCCCAGTACATGGCAGTACTTTAGGCATTTTAGGTATGGGACGTATTGGTCAGGCAATTGCCAAAAGAGCCGCCTTGGGTTTTGATATGCGGGTGATTTATCACAACCGAAAACCACTGCCTACCGAAACCTTGCAGGGCTTACCATACCAGGTCAGTTATGTCGAGTTGAATGAACTTTTAAGCACTTGCGATCATTTAATGATTGTCTTGCCCTATACCCCACAAATCCATCATATCCTTGACGCAGCGCAATTGGCCTTGTTAAAACCTAGCGCTACATTGGTCAATATTGGTCGTGGTGGACTCATTAATGAAAATGCTTTAGCTGATGCCCTAGAAAAGGGTCAGTTAGCTGGCGCTGGTTTAGATGTTTTTGAGGGGGAGCCGAAAGTGAATCCTCGTCTATTAGCTCAAAAAAGAGTGGTATTAACGCCTCATATTGGCAGTGCTACTGAAGCCACGCGAAGAGCTATGGCACAATTGGCAGTTGACAATTTAATTGCTTTTTTTAAAGGCATTCCCTTACTTACACCTTTAAATCCAGAGGTTTATTTAAAATAGGCATAATCACGGCCATGAAAGAAAACACTTTATGACAAGCGTAATGGCCCCCTCTAAGCCTGGCAGTATGATTGCCCCGACCCCTCTTGATTTACGAAGTGCCTTGGGCCGATATGCCACAGGTGTAACAGTAATTGCTACCGTTGACTCATTGGGCCAGCCACAAGGCTTAACTGTCAATTCTTTTAGTGCTTTGTCACTAGATCCTGCGTTGGTGCTTTGGTCATTAAGATTAGAGTCCAAGTTACTTGAGGTTTTTGATCAGGCTCGGTTTTATACCGTGAATGTTTTATCAAATCAGCAACAATTGGTCTCACAGGCTTTTGCATCGAGTAAAGGGCAAAAATTTGCAGTTGCTCCACATCACATTACCGATCAAGGTCAAGTTTTAATTGATGGAGTTATTACTCAATTTGAGTGTGAGGCTGTTAGTTATCAAACTGCGGGTGATCATCGTTTGTATATTGCCAAAGTACTTCAAGTGCGTGAAATGCCAGGTATGCCCCTGGTGTTTTATCAGGGGCAGTACACCTTGTTATCTCAATCGTAAACTAGCAACAATATTGGATTGGCTAAAGACTAAACAGCTACCACTTTCTAGTTAGTTAATTTTTAGCCTTTAGCTACAGGGTATTTGGGGTTGTTACACCATTCGCTCCAGCTACCCGCAAATAAACTGACTTGTTGGTAACCTGCTAAAGTTAAGGCCACTACATTAGGTATTGCACTTACACCACTCCCGCAATGCACCACAATTGATTGTGTTTTATTGTTTCCTAATAATAAGGCAAATTCCTGTTCAAGCTGCTTTGCTGTTTTGAATAAACCTTGAGCATTTAAATTTTCATTAAAAGTGCGTTGAAAGGCGCCAGGAATATGACCTGCTTGCGTATCTAAGGGTTCGACTTCACCTCTGAAACGGGGGCCAGCTCTGGAATCTAAAATAACTTGTGTGCTTCGGCCTAAATTATCAAATACCTGCTGGGCAGTGCAAAGGGAAACTCCACTTTCTTGTAATTGAAAATTACCACTAGGAAGTGCGGTAGGGCTGCTATTTTCGGTACTTAAACCGGCTTGTTGCCAAGCTTGTAAGCCACCATCTAAGATATAAACATTGGCATGGCCCACCCACTTTAACATCCACCATAAACGGCCACAATAATTGAGTCCATTTCGGTCATAAACCACCACAATCGAGTCTTGATTCACCCCTAATTGCCTTAAGGTTAAAGCAAAGTCTTCTGGCCTAGGAAGTGGGTGACGACCGCCACTAGCACAGGCCTGCTGGCTATTATGCACACTTAGGTGTTGATCAAGATTCACATAATGTGAGCCGGCTATATGGCATTCTTGGTATTGGGCAAAACCTGCTGCTGGTTGAAATAAATCAAAACTCACATCAAAAATCAAACAGTTAGGATTGTTTTGTTGTAGTGCTTGTAATTCTTGGCAAGAGATTAAAGGAGACTTGCTGGAGTGGGGCATGATGATTGAACTCAAAAGGTGGAATGATGGGTGGGAAGGTCAGAAGTTGTAGTGCTTGTATTGGCGCTAGTGGGTGTAGGTGTAGGTTTGCTGATGGTTTTATTTCGTAGAATAGTGGCGATAAGGCCACTGCTAACAATAATTAAAATGCCTAACCAACTCAATGGATCTAGAGATTCATTGAGCAAAATAATACCTAAAAGAGCAGAAAATACAATCCCTAAATATTGCAAGCTTGCCGCCACCATAGTCGAGCCTTGGCTATAGGCTCTTGTCATACACCATTGACCTGCAGTCGCAAAAGCCCCAATAGGAATAATCGCCCATGCTTTTGGGCTATGCCAGTGTTGCAAATAGCTTAAAAAAATCAAGTGAGCCGTTGTGTTTCCAAGGGCTGATTGATGTATTCCATCTATTACCATTCCCATTAAACCTGCTATTAATGTACAGAGTCCAAAATAAAAAACAGTTCTATCTTCGGGCTCACCTATTTTGCCTAAGGCAGAGACCTGCATATAAGCGAGGCCAGCTCCAAAACCAGAGAATAAACCAATAAAAGCAGCGAAGATTTGATAAGCTTGCAAAGTAGGTTTGAGCATTAACACGACTCCAACAAAGCCCATTAAAACGGTGAGAAATAAAGGCCCTAAACTCTGGGTTTTAGAGGCGGAACCAGCTAGTAAACTGCCAGCAATCACAAATACCGCCACCCACACTCCGCTCATGTAATTAAGCGTCATGGCAGTGGCTACTGGTAACTGTGCAATCGCATAAAACCAAGCCGATAACGATAAAACTCCAATCGTGCCACGCCACAAATGCATAAAGGGATATCGGGTGGCCAAGGTAATTCCTCGGTAGCGGGCCACCACATACATCAAAATAAAACTGACTAAACCACGATAAAAAACAATTTCAAAAGTAGTAAAAGTAGTGGAAGCCCATTTAATGCTGATGGCCATAAAGGCAAACATTAATGAGGCAAGAACCATCCAAAATGCTTGCATAAATGACTTTATAAAGGAAAAATAAAAATAGTTTGAACAAGGTGTTTAAAGAGTTTTATGCTTGTGATGCATTTGCTTTCTATACCACTGATGAAAATGCTCCATGCCGTCTTCCATTGGGCTTTGATAAGGGCCAAATTGATCTTCACCACGTTTTAATAAGGCTAGTCGGCCGGCATCCATACGCAAACCAATTTCATCATCTTCTATGCAGGTTTCCATGTAGGCACTGCGTTGTGCTTCTACAAAGTCGCGCTCAAATGCTGTAATTTCTTCTGGGTAAAAAAACTCAACTACATTGAGTGTTTTTTGAGGTCCCTGAGGGTAAAGTGTAGATACAGTTAACACATGCGGATACCACTCCACCATGACTAAAGGGTAGTAGGTTAACCAAATTGCCCCATGCTTAGGGATTTGACCATTTTGGTAAGCTAATAAGGCATTATGCCAACGTTTATAAATAGGGCTACCTGGTTTACCCAATCGATTGGCCACCCCCACAGTTTGTACTGAATAATTTTCGGCAAACTCCCAGCGTAAATCATCGCAGGTCACAAATTGGCCAAGTCCAGGATGAAAAGGACCCACATGATAGTCTTCTAGGTAAACCTCAATAAAAGTTTTCCAGTTGTAATTGCACTCATGAAACTCCACATGGTCTAACACCATGCCTTCAAAACTAAGGTCTTGTAATGGACCTAAACCCTGTAGGTCTTGAGCAACACTTCTAGCTTTATTTTCAAATAAGAGGCCGTTCCATTGTTGAAGTGAAGTTTTAGGTAAATGCAAACAAGGATTTTCAGAAAAATGAGGTGCACCTATTAGTTCGCCCAAATTAGGGCTTTGGCCGCTATAGGTCCAGCGGTGAAGCGGACACACAATATTGCCTGCCGGAACTTTACCTTTACCCTTTAACATAATTGCTTGTCGGTGCCGACAAACGTTAGAGACAAGTTCAACCCCTTGCTCGGTGCGGATTAGCGCCC
>JALQUL010000256.1 GCA_023260735.1 Limnohabitans sp.
GTGACCAATGATGTATCTTTAAACAAGCCAATAAAATTGTTCACAATGCTAGGAACTACCATAGCGAGTGCCTGCGGTAAAACAATTTTGAATTGGGTTTGCCAATAAGATAAACCCAAAGTGGCTGCCGCCTCTACTTGACCTTTTGGAATCGCTTGTAGGCCGCCTCGAATGACTTCCGCCATATAGGCCGCTGCAAACAAGGTCATACCCACTAAAACCCGTATCAATACATCAATTGATTTTCCCTCTGGCATAAACAAAGGAAACATAAAAGAGGCCATGAAGAGAACGGAAATTAAAGGTACACCCCTAATGAGTTCTACATAAATAGTCGATAAAGTTTTAATGGCGGCTAAGTTGGAGCGTCTTCCTAAGGCCACTAACAAGGCGATAGGGAAAGCCAAGGCCATAGACAATGATGCCAATAAAATAGTAAGTGGTAAACCACCCCAACGGTCGGTTTCAACTAATTTGAGGCCCATTACATCGCCATACATGAGGGCAAAGAACAAGGCATAAACTGCAATCCATAAAAGCACCAACCAGTTTTTCCAGAAGGCACGCATACAGCTAGCCACCAGTAAGCTCATTAAAATAATGGTGGCGACAACTGGTCGCCATTGCTCCTCGAATGGATATCTGCCTAATAAAATAATGCGGTATTTTTCAGTAATAACTCCCCAACATGCCCCCACACCATCTACACGGCATGCGTTAAAGTCGGGCTTCCATGAGGCAGTTAAAATAGCCCAATTAAAAGCTTTAGGTAAGGCAATCGCGAGTAGGAGCAAAATGATAATT
The DNA here is from genome assembly GCA_023260735.1 of Limnohabitans sp. Taxonomy (GTDB): domain Bacteria; phylum Pseudomonadota; class Gammaproteobacteria; order Burkholderiales; family Burkholderiaceae_C; genus JALQUL01. The sequence continues at coordinate 805 of JALQUL010000256.1, forward strand.
GTCATGATGCTGGTGATTACATCGCTAAATAAATTGCGTTTGAGCCAAGGCACAAGGCCTTGGTTGTTTTTGGGTGCAGGCCTAGCTGCAATAGGTTCAAAAATTTGTGATGTCATAGTGTGATTCAGTCTTAAACTGCCTTATCTTTCTTTGATGGCTGACCTGGTGTTGTACCAGTTCATAAAGAATGAAGTTAATAATGAGGTAGTTAAATACACCAACATAATGATGGCAATACACTCTACAGCTCGGCCCGTTTGATTCATAGAGGTGTTGGCAATTGAGACCACTTCTTGATAACCAATCGCTACGGCTAAAGAGGAGTTTTTAGTCAGGTTTAAAAACTGATTGGTCATGGGCGGAATAATGACTCGTAAAGCTTGTGGCAATGTCACTAAACGCATGGTTTGACTAGGACTAAGGCCTAA
>JALQUL010000300.1 GCA_023260735.1 Limnohabitans sp.
AGCCGATTACGTAATTACTGGCTGGGGTGATATTAGTTTTCCCAAATTATGTCATCATATTTTAAATGGCCCTAGGCCACTTATGAAAATAATTGCTGGAGAACAACCCGCACTTGAACACATACAATTGCCCTATAAAGAATACAGTGCAGACGATATTGCACACCGTGTCGTTTATGTAGAGGCCTCTAGGGGTTGCCCTTTTAAGTGTGAATTTTGTTTAAGTTCATTAGATAAAACTGCTTGGGCATTTGAATTGGAACATTTTTTACAATCGGTAGAAGACCTTTATCAAAAAGGGGTGCGCCAATATAAATTTGTAGATAGAACCTTTAATCTAAAAATTGAAGCATCTGCCAAAATTTTGCAATTCTTTTTAAATAAACTCGAATTAGAGATAGATAAAGTAGCAGGTTTGTTTGTCCATTTTGAACTGATTCCCGACCAGTTACCCGATAAATTAAAAGACCTTATTGTTCAATTCCCAGCAGGAGTTTTGCAGTTTGAAATTGGCATACAAAGCTTTAATCCTGAAGTACAACAACGCATTTCAAGAAAACAAGACGATGCAAAAACCAAGGCCAATATTACCTGGCTCACTCAGCAAACACAGGCTCATTTGCACACCGATTTAATTTTTGGCTTACCTGGTGAAACCTTAAGTAGTTTTGCCAAGGGATTTGATATGTTGTTTGCATTAAAACCACATGAAATTCAGTTAGGTATTTTAAAAAGACTGCGCGGCACGCCCATTGCAAGGCATACCCAACAATACAACATGGTTTATGAAACAACGGCGCCTTATACGGTGCTTGAAACCTCTTGTGTATCGCGTCAAGAAGTGGAGCAGTTTCATCGTATGGCAAAGTACTGGGATTTAATAGCTAACTCAGGACGTTTTCAACAAACATTGGCCTTTTGGCTCTATTCTGAACCAGTGAGTTCAGTGTTTGAAGCTTTTTGGAATTGGAGTTTATGGCTTTGGAAAACTTCACAAAAAACCAGTGGTTTGAGCCCAGAAGCGATTGTGGATTATTTATACCGCTATTTAAGCGAGCAAGGCTTTGAAGCCAGTAGTGTAAAACAACATTTGTTAAATGACTATATTGCTAGTGGCGCTAGAGCCAAGCCTCACATTTTAGCCGACAGCCTGTCAAGACGGCAAAGACAAAAACTTAATGAACACAGCAGTGCCGATTCTAAATTAGACCTTAAGCTTCAATCTCAACCGAGCAATGCTAAACGTCAGCAAATGCATTTACAGGTTCAAGAACCTCATGCAAAATAAACACTCATCATCGGTAGAATCGGCCTTTTTAATCACAATCAAAAAGGCAATTGATACTGCTTTTTGAACTCGCCTCATTAATAAACAATGTCCTATATTTTAAAACTTAATTCACCAGATGATTTAAGCCCTGCTCAAGCAAAAGCGGCTGAAAAAATTTACCGCCGACATTTAGATGAGCAAATTGGCGATGCTAATTTGGTCTGGCCGGTCTATCAGGCTTATTTAAAAATCGTGGCCATTTATGGTGAACAGCCTGATGATGATTTAATCACTGAACAAGAAAAAACAATTCTTGAAACTTGGCAACAAGCAGAGTGGGTAGCAATTACCCATACCTTTGGTGAAAACCGCTATATGGGTGAATCTCGATTCGAAATTGAGGCGATATCCTAACTCAGCTATAGGCCAACTTTAGACTCTGGGCGGCCAAGCATAACTAAAGTCATCATAGGCATCGGTTAAATTGGGATTATAGGCAGGGTCTTGATACATTTGATCACCCCATGTTTTTTGCATGTAACGATTCTCTTTTTCGGCTCTAGCCCGCTTTTCAGGACTGATATCTTGTCCTCTAGTGGCCGACTCATGATGCAATAATTGTGCATGTGGGGTCCAAACATTTTCATATCCGGCTTGCCTCACTCGTAAACAAAAATCAATGTCATTCCAACCCACGGTTAAGTGGGTCGAATTAAGCCCATTGAGTTGCTCATAAATTGATTTTTTAACCATTAAACATGCAGCAGTAAGCGCACTAAAGTTTTGAGCTAATTGCGCCCGAGAACAATAACCTAAATCGTTGGCGCTTAAACCTTTGTGAATATGCCTAGCCAGCGCGCCCACCAAGATGACTCCTGCGTGCTGAACCGTGTAATTAGGATAATACAACTTCGCCCCTACTGCTCCAATATGAGATAGCTGTGCATAACTCAACATTTCTTCTAACCAATTGGCTTGAAGAACTTGAATATCATCGTTCATTAAGACAATGAATTCACCACTAGCCAAAGCAACAGCATGGTTATTGAGTGATGAATAATTAAAAGTATCATTATCTCTTATTACTTTAATTTTAGGACTTTTCCTAAGAGTATTAAAATAATTAAGTGTCGCCTCATCAGTGCTACCGTTATCTATAACAATGATTTCATAGTGGCTATATGCCGTTATATGAATAACACTTTCAATACATTGTTGCAATAGAGCTTTGTTATTTCGAGTGGGAATAACAATACTCACCAAGGGTAATTGTGCTTGTTGATTGAGCTTGATAGGGTAAACCACTTTTGCGCCTGCATCAGTGACAACAACTGTGGCGTCGGTCTGAAGATTCTTAAAATGAAGCTTCAATAATTCGCAGGCTTCATCTCGCTGCCCTTGATTTAAAGTCTGCTTTAGATGGTGGCTCAGCACCAAAGGAATATGGGAAATACGAGCAGAATATGACTGTTGATATTGCTCTTGTAGTTGCTCTACTACATGAAGTAATAAGCTTAACAGTAAAAATTCACTGCTAAGCAATCTTGAGCTTGACTTGGCCAAATAACTACTTGCATATTGGCTTTTAATAACAAATAGGCCAGTACTCAGGCTATGCAAAACCTGCGGACATAAAGCACTACTGTAAAACAACTCAGGATTCCAATCTGGCTTGAATTGAGGCTCTACTCTTTGACCATTTTCTAAATAAGCATCAATGTCTGAATATACCACGTCTGTATTGGAAGTGCCATGAATTTTAGCTAATAAAACATCCAAGGCTTGCGGCCTCAAACGCATAGTAGGCTGTAAAACACAAAAATAATTTGCCGTTGTTTGTGTGATGAAGTGCTCAAAAATAGCATTTGTTTTGATGGTTTCAGTGCTATGCAAAGAATCTAAAAATTGTATTTTAATACGCGAATCTTGTTGGCAGCAGAGGGCTAATTTTTGCAGACTGATGTAGCTTAATGCGTAATCGTTAAGCTCTTTGGAAATACTTTTTGAAGCTATACTGGTAACTATTTCATCTGCAAAATTAAATACCGCAATCGTACACGTCCAGTGCGAATAATGCTGATTTTTTAATTCTTCTATGAAAGAAAAAATTGCATCTTGATTACGATCTAAAATGAGCAAGCAAGCCACGACGGGAGGTGTCGCTTGTGCATGAGAGTTTTCCGATAACCAACCTTTAGCATGAGGGGCAGTACTAGAATCAAAATGTTCCGCCCAAAATCTATAATTCATGCGAGGTTCTAAATTGAAGTTAGGCGACTGATCAACTGAAGTATGTTGAGTTTTTAGATTTTTTCCAGCCCTTAAGTTTTTTATACTTTGTAATTTTTCACTTAATTTTCTGAGATATTTTGTAATTTTCCAACTACTAGTTGACTCATAAGTATGACTTACATATTGCATCACATTTTGTCGTTCATTTTCTAGTGATTTTGAAAGCTCAATCTGAAACCCTTGCTTTTGTATATTAATTTGTGTTTGGAGATCTAATACCTTCTTTTCTAATGATTCAATTTTATTAAGGGTCTCTTCTTGATCTTTACTAATCACTTGATGCGGTAAGTACTGATCTCCATTCCATTGATGGGATGACCAATTGAGCTGAGCAAAATTTTGTTCCGTTAACAAAATAGACAAATAACTTAAAATATTTTCAACTAACTGTAGCCTGGTGTAATGTCTGTTTTCAATTTCATTATTAAAACAAGGTACAAGCGAAATAAAGCGTAATAAATTAGCAATTAAATAGACTCTTAAATCAATCGTTTCCAAACCATTGATAACAAGCAAACTAGATGATGGAATAATACTTTTTACTTGACCCGTCTTGCAACAAATACCCACCCCTAAACTATCATAAAAACAAATAGCTGGGTTAAGCAAAACAATTTGATCGTGATTTTCTTGTAATTGATGCAATTTTTTTAACAAGTCAAAATCCGGCCTTAACTGGTCTAAATGATGAATATACTGCTTCACAATAGTTGCCAATTTTGCTACTGACCAATTGTGTGATGTGGCCACATCATAAAAGGCCTGAGCACTAGAATCAATTGCTTGATAGGGGAATTCTATGCTTTGACACAACTCTGGATAATGAATGTTGAGGGAATAATTAACTGCATTTTGGGGGTCTTTTGTTTTTAAAATTTGCCAATTTTGAGAAACTAGAACTCCGGAAGCTTGGTTGGTATGTAGGTCAAGGTTGATTGCTTGTAACCAATCATTATTTTCTAACTTTTGATTCCCCAACTTCGCCATCCAAAACCAAGCATCACATGCATTTATACCTTGTCTATTACAAATAATAGATTTCAAATTGAATATATTTTGTGCCTTTGAGAGGGACAATTCAACTAGTTTTTCACTGTTATAGCTTTGTGCTAATAAATAAGCCAACCATACAGGACTATTGGGTTGTTCAAATAGATCTTGATGCACGAATGCATTTTTATATTGATTATTGGCTACTAAACCCCATTGTTGCACCAACTCTAGTCCATAATTTTCCAACGCAGACGTCACTAATTGATAGCCTGATAATGCAGTTGGTACTATCAAGCTGTCTTGATAAATCAATAGTGTGGCATTAGGCTTTAAGTGTGCTTGCAAAACTTCTAGTGTTTTTTGTATGGCAGATAAAAAGTCTATCCCATTAATTAAGCTATTATGCGCATTAAATAGTAAAGAGTTGACTTCACCTAGAAACAGAAATTTTTGACTATTGGTAATCGGACTATTAATACATAATAGATCAAAATCAGTTGCTAGTGTATTGAGCTCTGATTGATTTTGGATAGTTACAACAGATGAGAAAGGTATTATGGATTCAGCTAAAACTGGATCAAAATGACCTAGCCACAATACTTTTTTATTTATTGAACTTTCTGTGTAGCTAGTAGTGAATTGAGTGTATTGTGTTGAACTCAAAATTTTTTGCAAGTATTTAATTAATTTTTAAAATAAGTGTATTTAAAAATACACTCAACATTATACAAATTTATAAGATCAACTTTTACAAAAAACACAACTTAGAACGATTTTAATCCATCATACGTAATTTAAAAATTGAGGTTTCACATCTACTATGCCATTACCTTTAAGCTCCTTTTTTTGGGATCAATGTAGTACAACTAGCTTAAACGCACTTGAGCTTTCTAAAATAATTGCAGTATTACCAGTGGGTGCCATTGAACAACACGGCCCACACCTGCCCTTAAATGTAGATAGCGCTTTAATTGAGGGTGTAGTGAATGCATGCTTAGTCCACTTAAAACGAATGGATTCTTTTTCTGATTTGCCAGTTTTATTCTTGCCCACTCAAAAAATAGGTTTTAGTCCTGAACATAACAGTTTTACAGGCACTCTAAGTTTAAAATCCAGCACTTTAATTGCTTTGTGGACTGATATTTTAGAGTCGGTGGCTCGTACTGGCGTTAAAAAAGTTCTATTGCTGAATAGCCATGGTGGGCAAAGTGGCCTACTTGATGTGGTGGGCCGTGATGTAAGGCAGCGACTTGGACTTTTAATATACAGTTGTAATTTTTATGATTTACCTCTTCAGCAAGCGTCACAAAACCTGTTCACTGATCATGAAAAACGCTTTGGAGTTCATGGCGGAGATTTAGAAACCTCTATGATGCTGGCGCTTCATCCTCAATTGGTAAATCAACAAAAAGCACAAAACTTTAGCTCTTACTCCGAAAAAAGAGCCCAGCAATTTCCAATTTTGGGCAATGGAAAATCAGCCAAAATGTCTTGGGCCATGCAAGACTACAATCCTTTGGGTGCCTGTGGAAACGCAAGTAATGCAACAATCCAAAAAGGCGAAATACTAGTTCAAAATTTTGGCCTTCAGTTATTTCAACTTTTAAAAGAGTTGCACCAAATATCTATTGATTTTTAAATTAGCTTTGGCATATGGTCTCGATTGCGACAATTTAAAATGATTTTATTTCGCATACTCCATATATGGGAATTATTTATTTTGTACGGCATGGTCAAGCCTCTTTAGGTGCCCAAAATTACGACCAATTAAGTGACTTAGGCTACGCACAAGCCGAGCAACTAGGTCTGTATTTCCAACAACAACAAATTCAATTCGAGGCAGTTTACACAGGTACTTTGCAAAGGCAAAAACAAACACTATTAGCTTTGGCGCAATCTGCCCAGCAAGCTCAGTGGTCAAAGATGGCATCTGAGCAAATTGGCCTTAATGAATACGATAGTGAGTCTGTCATTAAAGCGGTTAATAACGGTACTCTTGACCTTCCACAAAATTCAGACTCGTATAAAAATTATTTTTTACTGCTTAGAAAAGGTATGCAGGCATGGATTAATAAGGAAATCCAACCTGAAAATCTACCTAGTTTTGAGGTGTTTAAAAACAATATTCTTGCAGTAATGCATCATATTCAAAGCCATCATAGTGGCAATGTTTTGGTGGTTTCTAGCGGAGGTCCTATTTCGATCACTATGGCATATTTATTGGGTTGCAATCCAAGTGGTGCTATTGAACTCAATTTAAGACTTAGAAATAGCTCCATTTGTGAGGTTCATTATCATCCTAAAAGACTAAGTGTCATCAGCTTTAACACCCTGCCCCATTTAGCTAATTGTCCTCAAGAGCAATGGTGGACTTACGCTTAAAAAAAAGCTCTATGCCAATGTCATAGAGCTTTTTTAGCTTTATCTGAATTCAACTCTTGAGCTTTGTT
>JALQUL010000314.1 GCA_023260735.1 Limnohabitans sp.
TGAGCGTTTGAATAAAGTGAACATTATTTGTGCACGCTAATCAAGCTATACTAAAAATTGGGTACAGGATGGCCTCTGTTTGAATACAATGGATTCCAATCTTGGTGTTGAAATTTAAAAGAGGTGACAATGAAATTATTACGTATTGGCCCTGTGGGCAAAGAAAAACCAGCTCTGCTTGCCTCTGATGGCAGCCTAAGAGACCTCAGCGGACATATTCCTGATTTAGCCGCCGCGCAATTAAGTGATGCTGCCTTAGCTAAAATTGGCAAAATTAACCCCGATAAATTAACTAAAGTACGTGGTAAGCCACGTATTGCTTGCCCAATTGCTAATGTGGGTAAATTTATCGCCATTGGTTTAAATTTTTCAGATCATGCCAAAGAAACAGGCGCTCCTATTCCTAAAGAACCGATTATTTTCACCAAGGCCACCAGCTGTATTCAGGGCCCCAACGATACTATTATGCTGCCAAAAGGATCAAAAAAATCTGATTGGGAAGTCGAGCTTGGCGTAGTGATTGGCACAAGCGCTAGCTATGTGAAGCAAAAAGACGCTCTACAACATGTAGCGGGTTATGTTTTAATTAATGATGTGAGTGAGCGTGAATATCAAATGGAACGTGGTGGTACATGGGATAAGGGCAAAGGTTGCGACACCTTTGGTCCGATTGGCCCTTGGTTAGTCACCCGTGATGAAATCGAAAATCCACAGCGCCTTGAAATGTGGCTGGATTTAAACGGTCAACGTATGCAAACTGGCAATACCAAAACTATGATTTTTAGTGTTGCCAAGCTAGTGAGTTATGTGAGTCAATTCATGACGCTTTACCCTGGCGACATTATTACGACTGGTACACCACCTGGTGTGGGTTTGGGTCATAAGCCACCTATTTTCTTGAAAAAAGGTGATGTCATGACGCTAGGAATTGAGGGCTTAGGTGAGCAACGTCAAGAAGTAGTGGCTTGGAAAGCTAAGCTATAAAACCCAATTGTAGAAACCTCTACACTTAGATTCGTTCTGTACTTTCCGATTCATAAATTGAATCCTTATTAAAAAATTAGTTCAATATAACCCCCATTAAAAATTAAATTTTAATGGGGGATAGTTCAACGTAATTTAACTTACGACTGACCAAATCGCTTGCGAGTTAAGACGAGCGCCAGCCAAAAACTAAATACCGACATTAACAGCAAAACTAAAATAGGACGCCATGGATCTAATGGTAATTGCCCTAAAAACAGAGGTCTAATTAGCTCTACTGCATTGGTAAGAGGCAAAATTTCTGATAAATATTGCAAAGGCACGGGTAGTTGCTCACGTGGAAAAAACACTCCGCTTAAAAACATAGTGGGAGTTAAAAACAAAGTAAAGTAATAGGTAAAAAAATCATAACCTTTTGCCAATGCGTTAAAAATAAGTGCTACACAGGCAAAACTCATACCGACCAAACCCAACAAAGGCCAAGCCAATAATAAATACGGGCTATGGCTAATGCCTAAGGCCAGCATTACCAATAAAATGGCCGACACAGTAAACAATGATTTAAATGCCGCCCATAACATTTCAGCAAAAACAATGTCATCTAAACTCACAGGGGCATTCATAATACCATCCCAAGTTTTTTGCACATGCATTCTAGAAAAAGCCGAATATAAAGCTTCAAATGAAGCCGCATTCATAGCGCTCATACAAATACTACCACTGGCTAAAAATAAAATATAAGGAACCACTTGACCATTCATATTGACCTGCCCCACCAATGAGCCCATGCCATAACCAAAGGCCAATAACCACATCAGGGGTTCAGCGATATTACCTACCAAACTAGGAATGGCTAATTTCTTCCAAACCAAAAGATTACGTAAAAATACCGGCCAAAAGCGCATAGTGACTTGAGGAAAACGCCAAACGGAAGGCATTTCTGCAACTTCTGGCATATTGGTGTTAGAGCTGTTAGTACTCATGCATCTTCCCTCATTTGACGACCAGTTAATTTCAAAAATAAATCCTCTAAATTCGCAGGCCTGTGCAAGGTGCGCAAACCCGGATACTGGCTTAAGCCTTCCAACAAAGCCTTGGCCTCTCGGGTATAGAAAAATACGGTCTCTCCACTCACTTCAACCCGCCCAGCTAAAGCGGCCAAGGGACTGGTAGCAAGCTCCAATGCACCTACACCAAATACCTCAATGACTTCTGGCTCTAAATGCTGCTCGATTAAATCACGGGGTTTTCCTTCGGCAATTTTTTTGCCATGATCAAGCACCAATAAACGTGAGCAAAGTCGTTCAGCCTCATCCATAAAATGGGTGGTGAGTAAAATTGATTTTCCTTGTTGCAATAAAATCTGCAAACGCTCCCACATTAAATGTCTCGCTTGTGGATCTAGGCCTGTAGTGGGTTCATCCAATAATAATAACTGTGGATCGTTTACCAAGGCTCGAGCTAAACTTAATCTTCTTTTCATACCACCCGACAATTCGCCAGGTTTGCTTTTAGCTTTATTACTTAATGAGGCAAACTCAAGCAGGCTTGGAATCCGAGCATGGATTTCTTTGTCTGTAAGACCAAAATAACGACCATAGACCAATAAATTTTCGTAACAACTAAAATCAGGATCTAGGGTATCCATTTGGCTCACTACACCTAGTTTAGCTTTAATCGCCAAATTATCTTGTGGCATACGCAGGCCTAAAGCCGTAATCCGACCAGAATCTGGACGTGTTAGGCCCAAACACATTCTAATAGTAGTCGTTTTACCCGCACCATTAGGTCCAATTACCCCTAAGCATTCGCCTGGATCAATCGAAAAGCTCAGATCATTGACCACTTGCTGGCCACCGAAGGCTTTCATCAAATGTTGAACTTCAAATAAAGATGTCATAAATTCACTCTAAAAACTAAAACTAATACTCAGATTTTTTTAGAGTGTTAGCTCTAGTGGTTCATTAAAAACCGATGCTCGGCAATCACTAACAAACCTTCAAAAATAAGGTTGTCAATTAGCTCCACAGGCATACCCATATGCGGGGCCATCTTCCAAGCAGCACCACCTGCCATTAAACAAGCGGGCACGATTCCACACTCTTGTGACACATGCTGCATCATCCGTTGTACAGCTCCTGCAATTGCATAGGTTCCGCCGCTGGTTAAAGCATCACTGGTGTTAGTAGGAAAAGCCACTACATTTCCAGTGGGTACCCTTAAACCAGCTGTACCCGATTCTAAGGCCCTGAGCATAATACCGTGACCAGGCAGAATAAAGCCCCCTAAAAATCGACCATCATGACTGAGAGCATCTACAGTCACTGCTGTACCGACCATTACCACTACCGCTGGTTTCGCTTGCTTTTGAGTAGCCAACAAATGCGCTTTTGCTCCTATTAAAGCAATCCAGCGATCGGCTCCTAACCTTATAGGGTGATCATAGCCGTTGCTCACTCCAGCCTCTGCAACACTGGCATGTACCCATTGAACTTTAGCGGCCCACATTTCAAGTTGGCTATGTACTCGTCTGCGCACTGCATCTCCGGCAACGCTACATCCCAATACATGATCAGGGGCAGGTAAATCGGCCCAGCCACCTTCAGATAAGTTGTCAATGTTTTCTAAAAACTCAACCCCAGAAGATAAAACTTTTGCATTGGGTCTTGGTTCATCAAATAAAGTCCACTTTAACCGAGTGTTACCCACGTCCAACGCTAAAAATGTCATGTTAATTACCCGTCTATCTTCAATCAATGAAAAAATGATGCATTAATTACGAAAATTGAACTTCATTCATTTAGATTTCCGTCTAATTAGCGATAATTGTCATATAAATGCTTTTAACTACAATTATTTATAGATATTTTCTAAAAACTAAAAAATTTCTATCATCTTTTGACTAAAAAAATGAACTGCAGATTTTACTCCCATAAGCATCATTTTAAATAGTTCACCTTTATAGATGAGTGATGCTCACTTTGCTATTGAAAACTAAGATTTTAAGAAGTAGCAAAAAAGTTTCATTATGATATTTGACAAATCTAAAATAATTTTGCTTATTAACAATTTCTTAATCTATTTTTAATGATTTTTTGTTTTTAAGGTGATTTTTTGTTTTTTGGGAAAACTTGTAATTGATTATTTCAAATCGTTAGAAATGGTGCATATTCACCAATTTTGTCAATTTCACACTTTTTCTTTTACCCTATTTAATGCACAATGGGAAAATTATTCAAATCTGTTTTTTTGAATCCCCTTCATTATTTTTTTAGCTTTTTAATCCTCATGTTCCATCATCTCCAACGACTTCGTGCCAAGCTCGACATTCGTCAAACAGATCATTGGAATACCTTTATTGAGCAAACACTGCATAGCCCAGTTCAATGGCTAGTCGATCCAACTAGCGCAAGATTAATGTGGTTAGGTTCGTTTGCCATGGTGCTAAATCCATTTTTTTACTGGCTTTTTACCTATTACGTGCCCAATACAACCGATAATTTAGTGGCACGATCTATTCTTGCTGGATCTGGTTTGTTAGTGCTGTTAACTGGCTTTAGTAAACTTTGGAAAAACACTTGGGCTATCGTATATCTAGTCATCATGACTTGGTTTCAATTACCTGTTTTTGGTTTTTGGATGTATTTAGCCAACAATGGTACCGATGTCTGGCTCGCTACTAGTTTATGTTTTATTTTAATTTTTCATATCGTAACCGACTGGCGTGTCGCTAGTATTGGTACGCTTTTAGGCTATTTTGTAGTTGGATTTTTGTGGTGGATTTTTAACGAACCTCCAAAGATTAATGAAAAAACATGGGTACTCCATTTTTGCATGTTAATTTTTGTTTGGGCTTCCGCCATTATGCTTAATATTTCTAGTGCAAGTCGTCGCCAAAAACAACTAGCCGATACGCTTGCTACTATTGGCATTATGGCTCATGAATTACGGACACCGCTCTCTGCTATTTCGTTGGTTGCAGATGCACTTGAAATTAATAAGTCACTCACTACCGATCCAGCATTACAAGACCGTTTAGCAGATTTAGCGAATAGAACTCGTGAACTCACTCAACAAATGCACCATCAAATTGATACCCAAATTGCGAATGCCAGGCTATTAAAACTACCAGCGGGTAAAGATATTGTGGTGGCAAGCCAGTTGGTAGAGCGCTCAATTCATAATTATCCATTCGTAACTGAAAAAGAACGTCAATGTATAAGCTTCACTGTATATAATGATTTTGAATTTATTGGCTCACACAATCAAATGCGACAAGTAATCGACAATCTTATTAAAAATGCATTAACTTCCTTGTATAAAGCCAACTCTAATTTTCAAGTTGGTAGTATATCTATACTCGTGAATTCAATTCAAGAACAAGGTATTATTCAGGTCTCTGACAAAGGCATAGGCATTGATCCTATACTGCAAAAATTTCTTTTTTCACCTTTTTTCTCTACCAACCAACATACAGGTCATGGCTTAGGCTTGGCTTTTTGCAGGCGGGTGCTAAGCTCCACCAAAGGACAAATTTCAGTGTTAGCTAATTACTCTGGTCAAAAAGGTGCTCAATTCCTCATGACCATACCTCTACTTCAATCCACACATCAATCATCGTCCCGAGGAGATCAAACATGACGTTTCCGCTCTACCGTCGGCCCACTTCAGTCGTTTTATTAGACGACGATGTTCGTTTTCTAGATTTAGTCGGTGTAGTATTGCCTCCTCAGTGGGCAATTAAATTATTTTCTGAACCACAGGCTCTTCTTAATTACCTAGAAAACGATACCATCATTCACGAAGAAGAAAATTGGGTGCATCGTGAAATTGTGGGAGCCGCCCGTGAAGGTCAATCGGCTATGCAAGCCATCTTACAGTACTGGAAAGACAAAGGCATTAACCGTTATAACCTAAGCAGTGTATGTGTTTTAGACTACTCCATGCCCCAAATGACGGGAGTCGAAGTCTTAGAAAAAATTCATCACTGGAATGGTTTTAGAATTTTGTTAACAGGTCAAGCAGATGAAATGTTAGCCATTCGTACTTTTAACCAAGGTCTAATTCAACAGTTCATTCCAAAACAAAGTCGTGATATGGCTAAGCGCCTTATCGAGGCTATTAACAAGCTAATGAGCGAAACAGCTAGTCAACTTGATAAAATCTGGTTAGGTAGTCTCACTAAAGATCAACATAACTTATTACAAAAGCCTCACATTACCGAAAAACTGCTTGAATTAATCCAGCAATACCAATGGACTGAATATGTGGTGATTGGTGCTCCATTTGGCATTTTAGGTCTTAACAAAGAAGGTCAAGCATCATGGTTGCAAATTGAGAGCCAACAAGGCCTTAGAAGTTGGGATGATTTACTCGAAGTAGCTCAATCTGAAGGACTCCCAGAACCTCAACTTCAAGCCCTAGCCACTGGTGAGTGTATGATTGACCTTGAACTTCGTTTTGCGCTTGGCAATGATAGCCCGAGTCAAGTCAGCCCTATTATTATGCTTTGCCCCAACGAAGGTGTCACTGCTGCTGTTTTTAACATTAAAGACGAATATAGCCCTGGCTTACAAAACAGTTGGTCCTATTATTTAACTACCCTACCTAAGCGCAAAGCCTAAGTTTATTCCTGTACTGTTTGTCAACTAAAAAAGGGGCAATGCCCCTTTTTTAGTGCTTGTTAGCCTTGCCTCCAAGGCAGGCCACGCATACGCCAACCACCTTTTTTACCACGTTGGGCATTTTCATTCGGATCGCCCTCAAAGCCTTCTAAAATATTGTAAGCCGTTAAACCCAACTCAGTAGCTCGTTTTGCCGCCGCAATTGACCTCACCCCACTTCTACACAAGAGCATAACTTTTTGGTCAGGCTTGACGGCAGCTTGAATCATGGCATCAAACTGCGGGTTCATAGCCATACCAGGCCATTGTTTCCAAGCAATCGCCACTGCTCCAGGCACAAAACCCACCCACTCACGCTCCGCATCGGTGCGTACATCAACCATTATTGCCTGTTCAGACTGTAGCCAAGAATAGGCTAGTTCTGGGCTAATATCACCTGCATAGGCTTCGGCTTCTTGCTCAAACAAACGATTTTTACCAATTCCGTCTGCATCATGACGCAAGCCAGATGTTAAATTGGCTGGTACTGCAATATCAATTAGCTTTGGTTTGGGTAAATCCAAGGCTTGCATAATGGCAATAAACTCATCTTGTGTTTTACCGGCTAAACGACTATTGCCCAACTTTTCTTGGCCAATAGTAGATTGGGTTCTGCCTTGGTAATCATGACCTGGCCACACAATCGTGTCGTCTGACAAAGTAAACAACTGTTGAGTAATGCTGTTGTACAAATCGCTGGCACTGCCCGATTGAAAATCGGTACGTCCACAACCATTAATTAACAAAGTATCGCCTGTAAAAACATGTTTACCCCATACAAAACTCATACTGCCGGCAGTGTGACCTGGAGTGTGCAAGGCTTTTAGAGTTTGAACTCCAAAATTGAGCTCATCTAAATGCTGTAATTGAATAGTGGCAGTAGTAATAGCACATCCCACTGGTGCGACTGTTTTAGCGCCAGTATGCTCGGCTAGTTTTCCGGCACTAGTCACATGGTCAGCATGGGCATGAGTTTCAATTGAATACACCAACTTCACACCATACTGCCTAATCACCGACAAATCTCTGTCGATTTGTTCATCGACTGGGTCAATAATAATGGCTTGACGACTATCTTGATCAATTAACAAATAAGTATAGGTAAAGGAAACAGGATCAAACAACTGAATAGGGCTCATCATGACAAAATCTCCAAAATCAAAAAAATAAAAATTGATAACAATTGATTTCTAATAAAACTTAAGTATATGGGAAACCTCTTGCAAAAATCCCTAGCGCATTGATAGCGATGGCTTGGGTGACCCGTTACCCTAGTTCGTCCTCCCGTAATCATAGGTATAGATTAAAAAAACAGCCTAAACAAGTTAGCCTTTACCATCGCTTCCTCAAGTACTTTGCTCAATTTTTTGCTAGCTACTTTATAAGCAAGTACTCATATAAATAATAATCTTAACCTACTCCTTATTTTTCATCTAGTCAGGTATTAAAAAAAACGTTACTATTATGCATTTACGTTTACGTAAACGTAAAGTAAGCCTAACATTGCACAGTAGAAGCATTACCCTAAGGATATAGCATGACTGATTTGTCTCAAGATTTTAAAGCGCTTGCCAATTACCGCCCAAAAAACAAAGTTCGTTTTGTTACAGCGGCCAGTTTATTTGATGGTCATGATGCTTCTATCAACATCATGCGCAGAATTTTACAAAGCATGGGTGCCGAGGTTATTCATTTAGGCCATAACCGCAGTGTCGATGAAGTAGTCACTGCAGCCTTGCAAGAGGACGCCCAAGGTATTGCCATGAGCTCCTATCAAGGTGGCCATGTTGAATACTTTAAATACATGGTCGATTTACTCAATGCACGTGGCGGCTCCCACATCAAAGTATTTGGTGGTGGTGGCGGTGTGATTGTGCCCAGCGAAATTCGTGAGTTGCATGATTATGGTGTCGCTCATATTTTTAGTCCAGAAGACGGTCAACGCATGGGTTTGCAAGGCATGATTGGTGAAATGGTCATGCGCTGCGATGTCGATTTAAGCTCTTATGCTCCACAACAAATCAATGCGATTCAAGGTCACAACGAAACTGCTTGGCGCAGTTTGGCTCAACTCATTACCGCACTAGAAAACGAAACCGCCAACAGCACTTTAGTGGCTGAAATCAAAGCTGCCGCAAGTCAAAAACAAGTTCCAGTTTTGGGTATTACAGGTACAGGTGGAGCCGGTAAATCCAGCTTAACCGATGAGCTAATTCGTCGTTTCCGTCTCGATCAATCCGATCAACTCCGTATTGCCGTAATTAGTATTGACCCTTCACGCCGTAAATCAGGTGGTGCACTATTAGGCGACCGCATTCGTATGAATGCAATTAACCCATGGCAAAAAACTGCAGGCGGTAGTGGCGAGCAACGAGTGTTTATGCGTAGCCTTGCGACCCGAGATTTTGGGAGCGAAATTAGCGCTGCCCTGCCCGATGTGATCGCAGCCTGTAAAGTAGCGGGTTTTGATTTTATTATTGTTGAAACCTCTGGTATTGGCCAAGGTGATGCCGCTATTGTTCCCCATGTTGATGTACCTATGTATGTAATGACGCCAGAATTTGGCGCGGCTAGTCAGCTCGAAAAAATTGATATGCTTGATTTTGCAGAGTTTGTGGCCATTAACAAATTCGATAGAAAAGGTGCACAAGATGCCCTGCGTGATGTAGCCAAACAAGTACAGCGCAATAAAGAAGCCTTTACCACTCCCACAGAACAAATGCCAGTTTTTGGTACTATGGCAGCACGTTTTAATGATGATGGTGTTACCGCTCTTTACCAAGCCATTTTAGAAAAGCTCACTAGTCTTGGTTTAAAAGTTTCAGCCAGCCAGTTACCGAAAGTAAATGTCAGGCATAGTACCAACCAATCACCGGTAGTTCCTGCCACGAAAACTCGCTACCTCGCCGAGATTAGTGAAACCGTAAGAGGCTATAAGAAAAAAGCGCGTGAACAAGCCATTTTGGCTCGAGAAGCACAACAATTACGTGCTGCCTCACGTATGCTTAAAATTGACAGGCCACTGCGTGCTCCTGCCAGCGAAGCAACGGCAGAAATGGCTTTGCAACGCGAAGAGCGTATGGATAATGCAGCCCGTAAATTGTTAAATCAATGGCCTGACATGCAAAAAGCATATGCAGGTGATGAATATGTTGTGAAAATTCGCGACAAAGAAATTCGCACAGCATTAACTAGCAAATCTTTATCTGGCACTACTATTCGTAAAGTGGCTCTCCCCAGCTATGAAGACCATGGTGAAATTTTAAAATGGCTCATGCTAGAAAATGTTCCTGGTAGCTATCCCTATACCGCTGGTACCTTTGCATTCAAACGTGAAAACGAAGACCCAACCCGTATGTTTGCTGGTGAAGGCGACCCATTTCGTACCAATAAGCGTTTTAAACTGCTAAGTGAAGGTATGCCAGCCAAGCGTTTATCCACCGCTTTTGATTCTGTCACTCTTTACGGTAACAACCCCGACCCCCGTCCCGATATTTACGGTAAAGTAGGTAATTCTGGTGTTTCAATTGCTACTTTAGAAGACATGAAAGTCTTATATAGTGGTTTTGATTTATGCAATCCAAGCACTAGCGTGAGTATGACCATTAACGGTCCTGCGCCCTCTATCTTGGCTATGTTCATGAACACTGCCATTGATCAAAACATTGAAAAGTTTAAAACCGACAATGGCCGTGAACCCACAGAAACCGAAACCGCCAAAATTAAAGAGTGGGTTTTAGAAAATGTACGTGGCACCGTTCAAGCCGATATTCTTAAAGAAGATCAGGGTCAAAACACCTGTATTTTTAGCACCGAATTTAGTCTCAAAGTAATGGGTGATATTGCTCAATATTTTGTTCACCACAAAGTCAGAAATTTTTACAGTGTTTCTATTAGTGGTTACCATATTGCAGAAGCAGGTGCCAACCCAATTAGCCAATTAGCATTTACACTTTCTAATGGTTTTACCTTTGTAGAAGCCTATTTAGCGCGTGGTATGCATATTGATGATTTTGCGCCTAACCTGAGCTTCTTCTTTAGCAATGGTATGGACCCAGAATATACTGTACTAGGCCGAGTGGCACGTCGAATTTGGGCTGTAGCCATGAAAGAAAAATATGGTGCCAACGAGCGTAGTCAAAAACTCAAATATCATATTCAAACCAGCGGCAGAAGTTTGCACGCGCAAGAAATCCAGTTCAACGATATTCGTACAACGCTACAAGCCTTAATTGCTATTTACGATAACTGTAATAGCCTGCATACCAATGCTTTTGATGAGGCCATTACGACTCCTACCGAAGACAGTGTGCGCCGTGCTATGGCTATCCAACTCATTATTAATCGTGAGTGGGGTTTAGCTAAGAACGAAAACCCAAGCCAAGGAGCCTTCATTATTGATGAGCTCACCGAACTTTTAGAAGAAGCGGTGTTATCTGAGTTTGAACGCATCTCTGAACGTGGTGGTGTATTAGGTGCCATGGAAACAGGTTACCAACGTGGCAAGATTCAAGATGAATCCATGCATTACGAAATGCTCAAACACACTGGCGAACTACCCATTATTGGCGTTAATACCTTCCGCAATCCTAAAGGCGATGAGGTAATGGACAAGCTTGAACTAGCTCGCTCCACAGAAGAAGAAAAGCAAAGTCAATTGAAACGATTAGCAGATTTCCATGAGCGCAATAAAGAACAAGCGCCAATTCAATTAGCCCGCTTACAAAAAGCCGTCATTGAAAACGACAATGTTTTTGAAGTATTAATGGATGCGGTAAGAGTTTGTTCTTTAGGCCAAATTACCGACGCTCTTTTCCAAGTAGGTGGACAATATCGCCGTAATATGTAATTGATTTTTTAATGATTCAAAGCGAATGTTACTTATAACATTCGCTTTTTTTATGAGCGCTTAAACTGCGTCAAATGCGACTGAATTTCTTGATAAAGATTTTTAACCCACTGCGGTTTTTTAGGCAACGAGAAATGAGGGTTTACTCTGAAATCAGTTGGACTAATTAAAATCTTAGTCAAAGAGGTACGCACCAAAGCAGATAATATAAATAAATCTTCAGCAGTTTGATCGCCCATTGCGAGGCAGCCAATCGAAACCTCATTACCATGAATCATGATGTCGCCACCTAAACTTCTGCGACCTTCTTTTTTGGCCATCATGCGATCAAAATCATTGGGATAATTTAAACGTAGTGCAACATGATATTTACTATTAGGATTAAATGCATTGGCCTCGTACAGACCTTCAGGCACTTGAGCATCACCTTCTTTCAGTTTGGGGCCCAAATCGCCACTGGTTTTTAGCACAGGGTAAGCATGCAAAAACTTCCATTCATTAAAATCTTGACTTTTTGCATAAACTTCTAATACTTTTGCATCTTTAAACACGACATAAGCCAATTCATTAGGCGGATAGGCAATACCAGCATCTATAAATTTTTGCTCTAATCGACTAGCAACTTTACCCCCTAACTGCTCGATTCGCTCTTGAAGGGTGTAATGAGTATCAAGACCATCCATGGTAAAATTAAACTGCACAATATCAGATTTTGAAACAGCACCAGGCACCGGTGGTTCTGGCGGATCGTCATAATACTGCGCACTTGCAAGGGACGAGTTTAAACAAATAGCAGTCAAAACTATTTTTAAATAGATGGCTAAATTATTTAAAGAATGGATTCTGAAAGTAAGCATGTAAGTGACTCATGAAAATATATTTCCTCATCTTAATTGAACACCTAATTGACTTGCTAAATCTATCAAATCCTTGGCGTGAAAATCATTCATACCATTATCGGAAATATCTTTTATACAAGTATGACCTAACTCTAAAGGTCGCTCTATATAAGCGGTTTTTAAGCCACAATTTTTTGCCGCTAACAAATCATCTTGATGCGCTGCCACCATTAATACTTGGCTAGGTAAAACATCAAAAATTTTAGCAACACCTAAATACGTGGCAGGAGATGGCTTATATTGATGAAAATTTTCGGCAGATAAAATACAATCCCAAGGCAGTTGGGCATTTTTAGCCATGTGGGTTAATAAAGCGATGTTGCCATTGGATAAACTGGTCAATACAAATTGCTGTTTTAAAGTTAACATTCCTTGCACCGTATCGGGCCAAGCAGGTAGTCGATGCCATACCTTATTGAATTGTATTTTTTGTTCTTCGGTTAAATGGCTCACACCAAAATCGAGCAAAATGTCATCTAATATTTGTCGATGTAAATCATCAATTAAGGTCCAAGGTTTTTGCCCCGACATGACTTTTGCCATGGCGGGTACATAACCATTGCGCCAAGCTAAAGCAAAGGCATTAGCGTCGATGGCAGGCAATAATGCCTGTGTTTCTCGCATCACTCCGGTATGCCAATCGACTACCGTTCCAAATACATCAAAGGCTAAAATTTTAATCGACTGCATATTGACTTTCGAAACCAATTTATGGGGGCAATAACTTACCTTTAAAAGTCAGTATAAATGTTTTAATAATTAAGTAAATAATTAAAGTAGATGAACAGGTCAAGGCTAAGGCTGCCGCACCAATAGGCCAAGAGCCTTTTTGTACCGCCACAATAATGCCACTTGTTAAAGCGGCTGCGGGGAAAGAAAAAGACCAATAACCAGGCGTAAATCCAGTTTGACTCCACCATTTATAACGGGCCATTACCGTTAAGATAGGCCCACACGCAACACCCAAACCAATTAATATGACATCCACTGGTAGTTGGGGCCAAAGAATACTTGCGGCTAATGTTCCAACTGCGCCTGGAGCCATTTCAAGACCAATAGTAGGCCTCATTGGTAATGGCATTTCACCATTAAATAAATGGTTGAGTACTCTTAACTCTAAAAATATCCAAGCTATCAAGCCCATACCCCATAATAGTGCGGCCCAGCCGGCATAACCTAGTTTGTTAATGGCCATACAACCTACCAAGCCTGCGGCTACGGTAGGCACATATAAAGCCGCTGTTTTAGCCACCTTTTGTGAATTACCAGTAGTTAAAATGCTTAATAATCTGAAGGTGATGACCATATCAATCAATAAGGCAACAAGCGTAATCACTAGCCAAATACTGTTTTGCTGATCGCCAAAAGTGGCGACCAATAAAAAATAGCAAAGTGGTATTAGTCCTACAAAACTACTGCCTAATGGATGCGTGGCTTCTTGCCAAAAAGCTTGTCGGTAAAAAATAAATTTTGCAACATACAACAGGCTTAAAACTCCTAATAGAGCAGCTGCCAGATAACTTATAAAATTACCTATTTCCAATGCGTTTCTAATTTGAAACCCAGCAAATAAGCGCCAAGATAGGCTAATTGCAAACAAACCAACACAAATAGCAAATAAGTTCACTGGTACACGAGCCAACCAAGGCAGAGAAGGTGTAATATTTTGATTCATAAGAGGTATTAAATCACCCATTGAAAAATTGATCAAATTCAATTAGCTTAAAAAACTGTAGATTCTTGTAAAATAGCGACATTTTATAATCAAATAAGTTAAATTCGAAGTGCATTCACTACTTTTATAAACCTTGCTCTTGTATTTATTATTTAAAAATCCAACCCATAATGTCTTCCTCCATTGATAAAAAATCTGTTAGCCAAAAGCGCAGTGAAAAACAAAGTGCCATATTAAATGCGGCCGAAGAACAATTTGCTATTCACGGCTTTAACGGAGTTTCACTTGAATCAATTGCCAGCTCAATTGGCATGACCCGTCATAGTTTGCTGTATTACTACAGCACCAAAGAACAGCTCTACGTTGCAGTTCTCGATAGGGTTTTAGAGCTGTGGCTTGAAGATATGAATTCGATTAGTGTAGGCGACGACCCCGAACAAGCCTTAAGTCAATATATAGCAGTGAAAATGCGCTTTTCACATGATCAACCTAGTGGTTCAAAAGTATTTACCCAAGAGGTGAGCGCTGGTGCACCGTATTACAGAGGTGCTATTGAGCAACGAGTCAAGCCGGTCTTAGAACGAGATCTTCATACGCTTAAAACATGGGCTGAACAGGGAAAGATTCAAAACATTGATTTTATGCACATGATGTTTTTGATTTGGTCGGCCACCCAAGCTTATGCCGACCTCGCACCTCAATTTGCCTTATTAATGGGCAAGGAAAAAATGGCCCTTGACGACTACGATAATGCAGCCCAATTATTAACACAATGGGTGTTATTAAGTTTAAAACTAACGAAATAAGTAGCTCGTTTTATAGGCAAAAAAATGAGTCGCGTTAATACGACTCATTTTATACAAACGGGTTATAGGCCTAAGCGATTTTTATTAACCGCAAACCAATTTAAGACCATTAAATGTGGTACCGCTAGGCATTCTAGAAGCACCAGTACGTAAGTCTGCCGCAGTAAAGTTCGTACCAGTTGCAACACGCAATGTATTACCTTCGCATAGAGCAGACTGAATATTGTTACCCGCATTAACTAGGCAACCTGAAGAAGTAATTGTTGCTACATTACCTGACACTTTGCACGAAGTGGAAATAACATCACCTGCAGAATCTGAACTACCACCGCCACCACAGGCGCCAAGTG
>JALQUL010000335.1 GCA_023260735.1 Limnohabitans sp.
TCTTGGCCTACTAAATAGCCAATCGCACCACCGTTATCACCATACTGCAACACAGCAGTTGGGCTGGCTTTAATGCCCATTTTATGTTCGATACTCACACAATGTACGTCGTTGCGAGCACCTAATGAGCCATCGGGGTTAACCAAAAATTTTGGTACGACAAATAAGCTAATACCCTTTACACCTTCTGGTGCACCAGCCACACGAGCCAACACCAAATGAATGATGTTTTCGGCCATATCATGCTCACCCCAGGTGATATAAATTTTAGTGCCAAAAACTTTAAATGTGCCATCGGCCTGTGGTTCTGCACGAGTGCGTACTTGCGCTAAATCGCTACCGGCTTGTGGCTCGGTAAGATTCATAGTGCCAGTCCATTGACCCTCAATGAGTTTAGGCAAATAAATGGCTTTCATTTCATCGGAGCCTGCAGTGAGCAAAGCTTCGATAGCGCCATCACTGAGCATTGGACACAATGCAAAACTCATATTGGCAGAGTTTTGCATTTCACCACAAAATGCACCAATTGTTTTGGGTAAACCTTGACCGTTAAACTCGGCAGGGTGTTGTAAACCCTGCCAACCACCTTCAACAAATTGTTGAAAAGCCTCTTTAAAACCAGGAGTACTGATAACGTTTCCATCTTTCCAAAAGGAAGGATTGATATCACCAGGACGATTAAGGGGAGCTAAAACCCCTTCATTAAATTTAGCGGCTTCTTCTAAAACGGCTTGTGCAGTGTCTAGGCCTGCATCTTCAAAACCGGGAATAGTTGCAATCGCCTCTATGTTGGCAAGGTGCTCAATATCAAATAACATGTCTTTGACAGGTGCAACATAACTCATGATAGTTTTCTCCGAATAAAAAACAATTGGGGCTTAAAATGAAGCAGTTCGAGAATAAAAAAAAGGCATCGTTAATCGATGACTTTATCTTACGCTTGGAGCTTACAACGCCTTGACCATTTCAGGTACAGCTGCAAATAAATCTGCTTCTAAACCGTAGTCT
>JALQUL010000353.1 GCA_023260735.1 Limnohabitans sp.
ACACCATAAAAAGGAGTCGAAAGACATTGGTAGCTAGGCATAATAAAGGGCAATGCTTGAGCTAAATGTGGTGCATTTTGCAACAGAAAGGAACGCTCATGTAAAGCCTCTTGTACCAAGGCAATATTACCTTGCGCCAAATAACGCACTCCTCCGTGTACCAATTTGCTAGAACGCGAAGAAGTCCCCTTGGCAAAATCTTGTGCCTCTAGTAACACCACTTTTAAGCCTCTTAAGCTTGCCTCTAGTGCAATGCCTAAACCGGTTGCACCGCCACCAATAATAGCTAAATCAAAAACAGTTGAGGCTTGGTTTTTAATTTGCGTCAGCAAGGCATCGCGCGAGGTTAATAAAGGTGCAGACAAAGAAGCTTGCGTCATCATGATATTTACCCAGTCAAAATCAATAAGCCTCTATTGTAAGGACAATGCAAGACTTCTGCTTTGCATTAACCGACTAGAAGCCAAGGTAAATACGAATAAAAAATAACTCAATATCTTTTGCTTCTACCATAAAAAAAGGAGCTATTACTAGCTCCTTTTTTTAGTCAACCTAGAGACTTACACTATGCAGATGTATTACACGCCGTCGTTAGCGGTTACTGTGGCTGATGTAGTCGTTTTATAACCACCGTAGTTGTTAGCAGTAATCGTACCTGGAATAGTTAAAACACCACCAATGTAGAATGTAGCCGTACCGCCAGCACCCAAAGTAACAGTGGCCGGTGCATCTAAAGTAGCTTGCATACCAGTAACGGCGGTTGTTGGAGCATTTAAGCCTACAAAACCAGTCGTAGTTGCATTCGCTGCGTCAAAAGGCATGGCTGTATTACCAGTCATTGAAATCGTAACAGCAGCACCGTTAGCAGCTGTAGAGCCAGACAATGTACATGTGCCACGATTGTGTAACCATGATGCGTTAGCAGTAGATTGAGCTACACGAGTGGTGTTACCTGTTGCAGCAACGTCGCCAGTACCTTTATCTAAAGTAATGGTAGTAGCAGCACCTGTACGTGCTGGAATACGCCATACGCCAAAAGAAACATCGGTACATACCAATTCCATCGCTGGTTGAATACCCGCTTTAGCATCGACGGTGTCGCTTGCTGTTTCAGCAAAAGAGTTGCTGGATGCCAATGCGGCTAATACTGCAACTGCGACGGTGATTTTAGAAATTTTGTTCATAATTTTCTCCTAATAAAAATATAAGTAGCTTCCACTTTTCAAGAGCTTTTAATGCTTTTATTGAACGATTAAAAACTCCGTCTTGTTTCGCTTCAGCCGCTTGCTTATTGCAGCTTTTTGGCTGACCGTGGTTGAACTATAAATTCTTATCGGCGTAAAAAATAGCCTAAAAGCTTCGATATTGCAGTTTGAAATAGTTATTAAAAATGCGATACACAACAATTTAATACGTTATATAAAAAACCGATAAAAGCAATTTTTATACTTCTTTAATTTATTAATTTTTTATTTGCTTTCTATTTATTTATTTCATTAATTTTTGAAATTTATAAAAATTATTATTTAAATCAATTACTTACAATTAAATTTTAATCACATAAAGAGTGAATGAAAAAGTTATCGACAAATTATGTCGCTAAAAACTGGTTTTGATACAGGCATACCCAAATATATTTTTTTGTTATGCCAACTTTACAGAAGTTAAAAATGACTCTTTCAAAATGTGTTTTTTGTTAGATTAGATGGCCAATTGGGTGGTTTTATTACAACCCGATTTTGAGTAGTTATGAATTAAGCATTTCAAAATTAGTTTTTCGTCTTTTTTTTCGTCTTTTTTTTCGTCTTTTTTCTGCTACTTTTAATTTTACAACTAATTAAAAAAACAACATTATTCAATCATTTTTTTAAAACTCTACTTTATTTTTTTATCTAAATTTTTTTTATACGTTGAATAGTTCAATTATTTTGCGTAAAAGCATTCATCAAGTTATAGCTTTCACTAGCCTAGGTAATTTTTTAATCATCAAAAATTTTTATCTTTTTTAAGAGTAACATGCCAATTTTTGATTGCTGCAAAATTCTGGATTAATGGCTATTTACATCGAGATTTTATACGTCTTCTAGTAAGACTAACCACCTTTGCCTTTGCCATTAACTTAGCCATATTTTTGATCTCGGCAGTGGTATCAATAATAGCTCTCAGCATCTGACTGAAGTCCTTAGCAGCATTACTCCTGAGCCTTCTTACTAGAAATATTTTAATTTCATTTTTATCTAATTGATTACGCCTTTTAATTTTTAACTAATCAATTAATCAAATCAATATTTTTATTTATTACTTGCCAAAAAATGCCCTAGTTCTGCAATCAAACTAGGGCATGTAGAAACAAAAAAAGTGGAGCCATTTGCACAGCTCCACTATCAACTATCAAAACACTTTGTATTTATAAACGATTCAGGGTGCGATACATTTGTCATGCCGCGTTTACAACGCACCCTATTTTAAGAAGCCCTATTGTTAATGGCTTTAAATTGTTTTACTTTAAGACTTAAACTCCGTCGTTAGCAGTAACTGTTGCAGAGGTAGTCGTTTTATAACCACCGTAGTTGTTAGCACTAATCGTACCTGGAATAGTTAGCACACCACCAATATAGAAGGTTGCACTACCGCCAGCACCTAAAGTAACGGTGGCTGGTGCATCTAAAGTTGCTTGCATACCGCTCACTGCTGTAGTTGGTGCATTTAAACCAGCAAAACCAGTAGTCGTAGAGTTAGCTGCGTCAAAAGGCATTGCAGTGTTACCACTCATAGTAATAGTAACTGATGCGCCGTTAGCAGCGGTAGAACCTGATAAAGTACATGTACCACGGTTGTGCAACCATGATGCATTGGCAGTAGATTGAGCCACACGGCTTGTATTGCCAGAGGCTACTACGTCGCCAGTACCTTTATCTAAAGTGATGGTAGTAGCAGCACCTGTACGTGCCGGAATACGCCATACGCCAAAAGATACGTCTGTACAGACCAATTCCATGGCAGGCTGAATACCAGCTTTAGCATCGACAGTGTCGCTTGCTGTTTCAGCAAATGTGTTGGTAGAAGCAAATGCGGCTAATACTGCAACTGCGGCGGCGATTTTAGATAATTTGTTCATAACTTTCTCCTAATAAAATTTATTTAATTCAACCTTTAATTTGGCTCAAATACTTTTTTTAGTATTTGTTACCCCAATTTCTTTTTCGCTTCAGCGGTGCGCTTATTGATGCTTTTTTGCTGACCGTGGTTGAACTATAAATTTTTAAATCCCAAAAAACCACCCCAAAAACCAAGATATTGCAGTTTGAAACAGTTATTAAAAATCTGACACACAAAGCATAAAAACAATATCAAAATACTTTAATTAGGTGTTTTTTAACCCCCAATATTTTATTTATATGAAAAATGCACTACTTTTATAACTACCTAACATATTTTTTTGAGTAATAATTTATTATTATAAAACAACAACATATATTTGATTTTGAGATACGCTATTGCATAAAAAAATTTATTAACGACAATTTTTGACGTTTAAAAGTAGATTTTTTGTGTTTGATTGGTTTCTATCATTATGTGAACTGTGGCAAGCCATTTTTTTACATAAGGCTCTTTTTAGCTTAATTAAAGTTATATTTAACACCAAAAAACTAATTTTGAATTAATTTTAAACTCCCAAAAGTTAGTAAATTTCTTATTTTTGTAGCATTTTTACCCTTTTTGGGTGTTGTTAAATGGTTTTTTAGCACCTCAAAAAAATAACATTTTTAGCTAATTTGGGTTTTAACGAGTTTTACAATAAGAACTATTGAGAGCTTTTACGACAACCCAAAACCAATTTTTTACCGTTGCTCTTTTAGCTTATAGCCACAAGACTCCCTAATAATAAGCTTAGGCTCGAATGCATAGTTAATAGTTTGTGTGGCAATTTGGTTTTTGATTTGCATTTGTGCCATGAGTTTTTGCAGTGCTACTTTACCTAGGCCCACTGGGTCAGAACGCATGGTAGTAAGTGGCGGCGAGGCAAAAGCTGCCATGGGTATATCATCAAAACCCACCAATGCCACATCTTGAGGTATTTTTAATCCAGCTTCGCTAAGTGCTCTTATGGCACCAAAAGCAATCGTGTCGTTACCTGCAAAAAGTGCTGTAAATTTGATTTGGCGAGCTAATAAGCGACGGGTGGCTTCATAACCACTTTGTGCACTAATATCGGCATATTCTACCCATGCAGGGTTAACCGGTAAATTGGCCTGCCGTAAGGCTTGGCGCCAGCCTACCTCTCGCTCGTTAACCGAATCGTATTCAGGCTGGGCAAAACTCACAAAAGCAATGTCTTTATGGCCTAATTCAATTAAATGATTAACCGCCATTAATGCCGACAAAGAAGTATTGCTACCCACCGACTGCAAATCTTGAGGCAGATTAGGTTTAGAGGAAAAAAACACCAACGGAATTTGCGCCTCTTTTATTTTTTGCAAATGAAGATGTTCTGAAATGCGTTGATTGGCCACAATTAAGCCATCAATACTACGGCCTCTTACTAAATTAACAAAGCTATCGGGCTCCTTACCTTCATCATCCGTACTTTCTATGAGCAATTTAAGCCCATAAAAATGACATTCCTCATTTAAAGTAGCTACCAATTGAGCCAAAAAAGCATCTACATATAGATGTGATGCTTTAGGAATAACCAAGGCCACAGTGCGAGTATTACCACTTGCCAAACTACGCGCTGCGGCGTTGGGTTGATAACCCATTTCTTGTGCAACTAATAGAACTTTGGCCCTGGTGGCATCGCTAATACCTTGGTCTTTTACACCATTTAAAACAAATGAAACCGTGGTTCTTGAAACGCCTGCTTGCCTAGCAACCTGTGCACTGGTGGGTGGTTTTAAGGTTGCTTTAGACATACAAAAATGACATTGTGATAATGAATTTCAACTAATGAGGAGCAAAGGATAAGGCTTACTAACAGCAGTTAGATTGAAGCAAATTAAACAAGACAGTTAAGTTATCTTCAACACTGCTGTGCCTATTTTAAACAGTTATTTAGTAATTACTACCTTGAATAAAGTCAATCAAAGGGTTTTTACTTATTTTAAACTAACACGTGTTACCTCAATAATTACACACACTTAGATTCTTTTAACTACACTTCAATTCATTATATTTAGCCAATTATGAGCAATAGCACCCAATTTATTAGTCTGCATAGCGCAAGCAGCAGCATTGTGCTAGAACTCCCACCCAATGAAGCCCCCATTTGGAGATACTGGGGACTACGTTTACCCCCTCACACCTCACCTGAAGCGGCCCTTAGAGACTCTAGGCCATTGCCCACTTTTATGCTGGATTTTGACCAACCTTTAACTGTTGCCCCTAGTTTTGGTGTAGGTTGGATGGGACAATCTGCCTTATTAGCGCATCGCCAAGGTCAAGACTTTGCTCAGTCCTTTCAATCATGCACACAGCATTGGATTCGCCCTCATGAGGCTGTATGTTTACAGTTGCTTGATGAAATAGCCGAAATACAACTCAATATCACTTTAGACCTCAACCCCATCACCAATGTTTTAAGTATTTCTAGCCAAGTTATTAACTTAGCAAGCACTTTACTTGAAATTCAATGGCTAGCCTCAGGTACACTGCCTCTGCCAGCGCATAGTCAAGTCATAAGATATTATGCGGGTCAACACAATAACGAATTCATAGAAAAAAATGATGTGCTCTCTAGAAGCATTTGGAAACGTGAAAGTCGCAGAGGTCGAACCTCTCATGATTGCTCGCCTAGTGCCGTCGTATTAACTGAAGGAGCTACAGAGTTTTCTGGCTTAGTGTTTGGTGCCCATTTAGCTTGGTCAGGTAATCATCAACAATGTATTGAATGGCTACATGACGGGCAATATCAATGGCAAATGGGCGAATGGTTAGCCCCTGGCGAAGGTATTTTAGAGGCAGGTGCTACCTGGCAAAGCCCCACCTTGTTGGCAAGCTGCTCGGCTTTAGGTTGCAATGGTTTAGCGACAAATTTTCATTCGGAATTGCGCACTCAACTGCCATGGTATAAAGGCAAAATGAAACCTCGCCCAGTGCATCTTAATACTTGGGAAGGTTTTTATTTTGATGTTTACCCAGAGCCTGTAAAAGAGCTTGCAACAGCTGCTGCAGCGTTAGGAGTCGAACGCTTTGTACTAGATGATGGTTGGTTTCATGGCCGGCATCACGACCGAGCGGCTTTAGGTGATTGGTGGCCAGACGAGACAAAATTCCCAAATGGCCTGACTGATTTAATTAATCATGTGAATGAACTAGGGATGGAGTTTGGTATTTGGTTAGAGCCAGAAATGGTGAATCCTAATAGTGACTTGTTTAAACACCACCCCGACTGGGCTTTACAAATTGCCGGTCGCCCGCTTATCACTGCGCGTAATCAACTAGTTCTTGATATTTCTAGACCTGAGGTTAGCGATTATTTATTTGAAAAAATTTCCGAATTATTAAATACTTACCCTATTGGCTACATAAAGTGGGATCACAACCGTGACCTCACAACTGCAGGTTTAAAAAACGGCAAAGCAGGTTATAGGGCTCAAGTATTAGCGGCTTATGCTTTAATGCAAAAAATTGGCCAACAATTTCCCAATTTAGAAATTGAAAGTTGTTCGGGTGGTGGTGGACGTATTGATTTTGCGGTGTTGCAATATACTCATAGGGTATGGACTAGCGACTGTATTGATGCTCTTTCTAGGCTGCAAATTCAAAAAGGGTTTTTACAGTTTTTTCCTCCCGAAATTATGGGCTCACATATTGGTACTGCACCAGCACACACTACAGGTCGCTCACAAAACATGGGCTTTAGGGCCGCTGTAGCAATCACTGGACATTTAGGCGTAGAGTTAGATGTGAGGCAACTGAGTCCCTCTGACCAAGAGCAATTAAAAGCCTGGATTGAATTTTATAAACAATTGCGTGACAGACTGCATGGCGGTGAAATTTGGCGCGGTAGCGGTCAAGATGCATGGCTTTGGCAAATGCATGCGGCACCCACTCAGAATGCAGAAACACAGTTTGTCTTATGTGCTTACCGCACTCAAGCCACTGACCACCGTTACACCCCTTCAATAAAGCTAAATATGTTGAACCCTGCTAAAAATTATGCAGTAAAACTATTAGGCCCTGTAGGGCTAGATGTAAGCTCGAGAATGCAAAGTAATGCACCATTTTTTGATCAATTAAAAAAATCATTTGCGACAATTAATGGCGCATGGTTAATTCATCACGGTTTGCCTATGCCTAGAGCATTGGCTGAATCTGCCTTTATTTTTGAAATCAATGAGCTCACTACGCTAAGCTCGTAATTTCTTTTTTCACTATCTTGCTCCATGACCGATTCTGTTTTAAGCTCTCATTTTGATCCTAGTGAACACTCACACCGAAGACGTAATCCGCTTAATGGGCAATGGGTTTTAGTCTCACCTCACCGTGCCAAGCGGCCTTGGCAAGGTCAACAAGAAAAATCCACTACAGAAACATTACCAGGCTACGATAAAAATTGTTATTTATGCGCTGGCAACACCAGAGTAAGCGGACAAACTAACCCCTCCTACCGTGCAACTTATGTTTTTACCAACGACCATGCCGCACTTCTACCAGAAGTACCAAACGCTCCCACTACCAAGCACTCTTTATTTCAGAGCCAAGAAGCAAGAGGCACCAGCCGTGTGATTTGTTATTCTCCCGACCATAGCCTAA
>JALQUL010000394.1 GCA_023260735.1 Limnohabitans sp.
GTTGAAAAGACGAAATACATCATATTCATTTTTAACCGACGAAAAGCCTGACCAGTCCGGGGAGAAACTGGTAGGCGCGATTGGATTCGAACCAACGACCCCCACCATGTCAAGGTGGTGCTCTAACCAACTGAGCTACGCGCCTGAGTAAAAACTCAATACATGAATTGTATCAGATTTTTTTCACTTTCTTAAGGCTCTTTGAACACCTTTTACGTTTCTCACTACTGCTAGAGCATTTTCTAGGCGTTTGACCTCGTTAATTTCAATGGTGAAGGTCATCCAAGCGGTGTCATGATCGGTTTGGGTCGATTTGACCGATTGGGTTTGTACACCAATCACATTCATTTTCTCTCGAGCAAAGACCTCGCTAATATCACGTAATAAACCTTGTCTGTCGATGGCTTGAATTTGAACATCTACCGGATAAGCCGCATGGCGTTTGTTGCCTGCACCAAGACTTGCGGTATCGGTCCAGGCCACTTGCATTACACGGTCGGGCTCACGCTGGGCCATAGTTTTAAAATTAGCACATTGGGCACGGTGCACGCTTAAACCTTTACCTCGAGTTACGAAGCCAGTAATTTCGTCTGGTGGAGCAGGTTTGCAGCATTTAGCCAATTGGGTTAACACTGCACCCACCCCCAAAGCAATCACTCCAGTAGGACTACTGCGGTTGGTGTTTTTAGCCGCTTTATTTTTAAGTTGTACTAACTCGGACTCGGTGCTCGATTTATCAATAGGATCGGTGGGTCGCAAAACTAGCTCAATAGCCCGAGTAGAGAGCTCATCTTTACCAGCAGTCATGAACATTTCATTAGCATTGGCAAAATCTAATTTGCCAGCTAGGGTGTCCATTGCAATAGAGGTCTTGCCTTCACGCTGCAGAATTTTTTCAACCCAGTCACGGCCTTTAGCAATAGTTTGTTCGGCTTGTTCAGCATTAAACCATGCACGTACCTTTGATCTTGCTCTGTGACTAACTAAAAAACCCAGCTCTTGATTAAGCCAATCTCGTGAGGGTCCCCCCTCTTTAGAGGCAATAACCTCTACAGTTTGACCGTTTTGTAATGGTGTATTAAGCGACACCAAAGTGCCCTCTACTTTGGCTCCACGACAACGATGGCCAAGGTCGGTATGCAAGGCATAGGCAAAATCAATGGCGGTTGCACCTGCTGGTAAATCAACTACTTTAGCCTCTGGTGTGAGCACATAAATTCGGTCAGCTAAGACTTTAGCCGCCATCACATTGGTGTCATCGCCATCTTGACTACTAAGGTCACGCTCCCAAGCAATAAGCTGCCTAATGACGGCAATTTTTGCATCGTAGGCGCCTGTGGCTTGAACCCCAGAATATCCTTTTACACCCGCTTCTTTGTAGGCCCAATGCGCAGCCACTCCAGACTCTGCATGTTGATGCATAGTATGCGTACGAATTTGGATTTCTACTGGTCTTGCTCCTCCTGTTTCGGAGTTGTCTCTCACCACGGTATGAATGGATTGATAACCATTTTGTTTAGGTTTGGCAATGTAGTCATCAAACTCAGAGGCAATCGGTTCAAAAGCAGTGTGAACCCATGCTAACACAGCATAACACTCGTTCACATTATTCACTAAAACTCTTAAAGCAGTGACATCATAAACACCATCAAATGAGAGCTTTTTACCCCTCATTTTTTTGACAATACTGTAAATGTGTTTGGCCCTGCCTGAAACCTGTGCTTTAAAGCCTAGTTGTAATAAACTGCTTTTGATATGTTCACTTAACTGGGCAACATGTTGTTCGCGTTGGATTCTTTTTTGATCAAGCGAACGAGCAATACTTTGATAAGTTTGTGGCTCTAAAAATCGAAAAGATAAATCTTCAAGCTCCCATTTTAATTGCCACAAACCCAAGCGATTAGCGAGTGGAGCAAATACAGTTAAGGACTCTTGGGCTAAATCGCGGGGTGCAATTTGTTTAATAGAGGCATAAAAGCGTAGCGTTTGCAAACGAGAACCAAGCCGCATGAGCACAACCCTAAGGTCGCGAGAAAAGGCCAATAACATTTTGCGCACATTTTCAGTTTGTAGCGCAATCTCTTCGGCCTCAGCAGTAGGTTGATGCAAAATCCTAAGCCTAGCTTGGCGCTGCACCTTTACAATTTCTGCGGCATCTACTGCCAGAACGGTTAAGCTTTTTCCAAATTTTTTGGCCAAAATTTCTGGAGCACGCTTGAGCATAGGCACGGCATAACCCAAATAGGTCGCAATTTGCAAATCATGTGCAGCACCTACCGAGTTTAATAGTTGGGCTACAGCATCTGCGTGTGCCAACATGTTTTCGCCACTGTCTAATAGCTCTGACTCTATAAGAGGAGCCACAAATTGTCTGGCTTGAGTTAAGCCATCGGGATTGATTGGAAAATCAACTTCGTTTACAAGACCCACAACTGTCCTTACTACGTATCAAACCTTTGACCTTTTGAGCCAAACGTTTCTCAAATGCTAATTAATGCAAATGCCTAGGGCGCCTTCCAGAACTACCATGACCACCACCTGGATTGCGTGGCAGTTTTCCAATTTCAAGTGAATTACTCAGTGCATCGAAACGATCTGAAAACAAACGATCGATTTCGGTGACGATACCACCCAATTCTGTACTCTCGAAATGACGCTCCATAACGGAGACAATATCTTGCACTAATAAATCTCGTTGCACGACCATAATAGCCTGGGGCGTGGGTCCAACAAACACTACAAAAAAATCATCTTTTGCATCGGTACCATCGGATTCACACTCGTCATCATGACTATCTTCATCTTCTTCATCGTACTGTGCGTCGAAAAAGCTAATTTCAAGGGTAGCACCTTGTGCAGACAGGTCGTTCAAATTCATACAAAGTTCGTCTAGGACTTGGCGGAAATCATTATCGCCACCAGTGGTCCAACAAATTTGCAAAATATGCTCAGCGCCATTAAATTGAATACCAGGCTCTTCGGGATAGAGGCTAACGCTACCCTCGGAGTAATTGCGACCATTGGAATAACTCCAAAGAGGCTTTACTGCTTCTTGGACTTGTTGCAAGGTAACGTCAGGACGTAAAACCACTTGTCCATGAACGTGAATTTCAAAAGGTGGTTCGAATCTATTCATAACATTATTGGAAGGTAAATTAAATCAAACCATCTAGCAAACGCTATTGGAACTCATTTTAGCCTTTTAGCTAGTTAAATGGGGGATTTTTTATAGGTGTATGGGTGATAAGTACTACTTATGTCATCAAATAACGAGCTTTTGCAAGCTAGTACCGAGAAAAAGCAATCAAAACAGATGGAAGTAAAGAAGCGTTAATGCAATTGGTGAACTGCATTCCAAAAATAAAAAAAGAGAGGATAAAAATGATATTATGTGATAGGGGCAAAAGGCTCATCGTGCACGATAGTTTAGTAAAAAAATATAAAAAATTTTTTGTAAAATATTATGGTAAACAAATATATTCTAAACAAAAATTGGAGACTACAA
>JALQUL010000437.1 GCA_023260735.1 Limnohabitans sp.
GTCTCTATTCGTATTAGTTATGAGGTAGATGCAGGAGGAGAAAAATACTGGGTCGGTGGAGTTCAAAGAAAATTAAGCATTGGCAATGTTGCACTAGGCTATAGCCATATTGAAGAAAAAAATCCGCTGGCACCTTACCAACTCGATGGCGCTACCGCCGAGCTTCAATTAGGCACTTACACTTATGGCTTGCTGGAAGTAGCTCGCAGTCAGGGCAACTCACTCTATAACCAAAACATTGATAGTTTTGTAGAAAAAACTACCGGTAGCACATTGGCTTTAGGGGGAGTGTTAACCAACTCCCAAGCACAATCGGGTTGGGCTCAAAGAGTAGAGTTGAAGCATTCACAAGATCAACTCGAAGCGAGCCTAAGCGCTACTAGCGCCGATAAAGGTTTTCAAAATAGTGCCTCTGCTATACAAGGCAATAAAAGCGATTTAATCGCTAGAGCTAAATACACTATTAACACTGGCACTCATATTGAGTTAGAAGCCTCGCAGAACAAAGATCTTGACTCACAGTCTAAAAGAAATCGTGAGTCACTGACATTGCAATATGATTTCAATCCTCAATGGAGCGTTGAGCTAGGGGTCAATCATGTTCGAGAAGAAGGGGTAGTGGGCGGCTTATCGACGAATAATTATTTATCGCACATCACTTCATTGCCTAGTTTAGGTTATAGCAATAATGTGGGTTATGGGGTGGTCCATGCACAAAGACTTCATCAGCCTAGTGCCACCAATAATTCCAGTAGTCCAGCCCCACGTATTTTGAATCAATACACCAGCGCCCGATTCAAAGCCATCGGTAAACTCAGTGATGAGCTTGATTTAACTGCAGAATACGAAGCAGCAGTAGATGACTTAAGCCGAAACAGAGCTTTAATTGGTAGTGAATACCGCTTTAACGATAGAAGTCGTTTGTATGCCAATTATGAATTGCAAAACACCTTACAAGGGCAAGTTAATGGATTGAATTTAGAGGGTAGCTCTAATCGTCAAGCGATTATCGGAGTCGATACTCAGTATATGAAAAATGGTACATTTTTTAATGAGTACCGATTGCATGAAAGTGCCAACTCATTAGATTCGTACAATGCGCTGGGCTTACGCAATTTGTGGCAATACAGTCCTCATTTAAGCTTTAGCACAGGCCTAGAATACCATGTCAAAAGCCCTTATTTCAGTGCGAAAGAAACTACCAAGGTAGCGACTACTGGGGTGTTTTACAGCCCTGATTCATCCAATAAAATCAACTCTAAACTTGAGCGAAGAGACTCAGAGACAGTGCGTCAATGGTTATCAAGTTTTACTTACGATGCAAAATTGAATGAGCAATGGACAGGCTTGGCGCGTAATTTATACCTCCATACGCGATATGCCGATGTAGGCACCGAAGGAAAACAAACACAAAATCGATTACAAGTGGGTATCGCTTACCGAGACACACAAACCAATCAATTACATGTCTTGGCAAGGCTTGAGCATCGCTTAGATCAATCAAGTAAGGCTAATGATGTAAAAAACAATCAATCCTTAATCGGTAGCCTGCACATGAACTACCAACCATATCGCGGGCTCACACTAGGCGGACAAATAGCGGCTAAATCAGTGAAAGAGCAATTTGATAAGGTCAACACCAAGTGGTTAGGTACCTTGGTCGCAGGTAAAGTGTCAGTCGATTTAAGCAAAAAAATTGACCTCAGTGTATTAGCCAGTAAAAGCCAATCGAGCGCCAGTAGGGTAAGTGGTTATGGAGCTGAGTTAGGCTTGAATGTGGTGAAAAATGTTTGGTTAGGCGCAAGCTATACCGTGGGTAAATATTCTGATGTGGACTTGTACAGCGCCAACGCATCTTGGTCGGGTTGGCATTTGCGTTTTAATATGAAGTTTGATTAAAAAGCTTATATAAAATTCAAAACAAGTAAATAGAGTGGGTTGGGGTGAGCTTTTAGGCCCATTTTGAAGCTCATCCTCACTCTATAGGTAAAAGTTACTGTAATGAGCAAGCCATGGATCATGGTATGAGTTGGCTTGGGTGCAAGGCACAAGTACCCTCTAGTAGTGTTGCAAGTAGAACGAATTAATGAGTGCAGTTTTTTTAATCTAAAGCCAACACTAGCATCAAAAAAAGCCAAGCAGATTGACAACCCTAGCAACACCCCGAAAGTATCCAGAAATATGACTCAACAACAGATAGTTATTTTCTGAAGTTTATTTTTTGCGTTAGGTAAATACTTGAATTTCCAGAGAATAAATAACTAACTAAACACACCAAGGCAGCGTATGAAGCAACTGGGCTACCAAACAGCTCTATAGCCATAAGAGTACAGGCAATAGGCGTATTTGAAGCGCCGGCAAATACTGCAACTAACCCCAAACCAGATAAAAACGCTATTGGCATATTTAAAAGCGGAGCTAAGGCATTACCTAAAGTAGCCCCTATAAAAAATAAAGGCGTAACTTCTCCACCTTTAAAGCCCGAGCTGATTGAAAGTACGGTGAAGAATAATTTACCTGCAAAGTCGTAACTAGCTAGGGGTTTTACAAAGGATTCTGCAATCGTGCTGGTGCCAATGCCAATATAGGCATGAGCGTCAAATACTGTAAGCAAGCCTACAATGATAAGCCCCCCTAAGAATGGCCTTAGAGGGCTGTAGGAGATGTTATTTTTAAATAGTTGTGCAACGGAGTGGGTAAGTGCCTTAAACAGCCTGGCGGTCCAGCCAAAAATAAGGCCAGAAACGAACAGCGCCAATAAAGTCCAACTAGAAAATTCAGGAATGACTGGAATGAAAAGATGGCTGTGATGGACCCCTAAAAAACCACTCACTTGGTTGGCTAAAACAGCTGCTAACACACAGGGAAAGGCTGCTTGATAGCGAATAGTTCCTACGGTTAAAACCTCAAGGGCAAAAATACCTCCAGTTAAAGGGGTACCAAAAACCGAGGCAAAACCCGCACTCATGCCGGCCATGAGTATGATTGGCCTATCTGTGTTATTCAAACGAAAAACCTTAGTAATAGAGTCAGAAAGTGCTGCCCCCATTTGCACGGCAGTGCCCTCTCTGCCAACAGATGCTCCAAATAAATGAGACACCACAGTGGCGATCAAGATAAATGGAGCCATTCTTAAAGGCAAATATTGTGTTGGTTGGTGAATTTCCGAGATGATTAAATGATTGCCAGCTTCGGAGTTTTTCCCTAAGTACAAATAAAGCCAAGCTACGCTAAAACCCGCAACGGGCAAACCATAAACAAGCACAGGGTTGCTTAGTCTAGTTTTCGTAGCCCATTCGAGAGCAAATAAAAAAAGTGCAGATGCAACCCCAGCAAGAAGCGCTATTAGGGCACTGATAAGCGTCCACTTTACAAGTAGAACCAAAGAAACTTTTGTTTCAAAAAAATGATTTTTGAGCATTACCGAAATGTACTTGAGAAATAAGGATTGACAGGAATTAGATATAAAACGGACTCGTTTTAAACTAATAGGGGAGCGGGGCTAGGGGAGTGGCAAGGTTAGATCAATTGAATAGTCCATTCTAATTCGTACCATGATTACATATCCTTGAGTTTAACAGAGCTTTTTGTAATATTAATTTTAAGGAAACTCTGCATAACTCCCCGTTCTGTGTGCTTGGCGTAAGGCCCATCTGAGAAAATTCTGTCCATGAAACAAGCCCGCCTGAACCTCAACCTGAACGCCAAAAAAACACGCA
>JALQUL010000473.1 GCA_023260735.1 Limnohabitans sp.
AAGCACAAGACGATGCACGCAAAAAAGAAGATTTGTTTGCGAGCGCTGCCAAGTTGCCTAACGGCAGCAAGCCTAGTCCTGATGCAACAAGCACTAGTTCAGGCCAGTTTATTATTCAGGTCGGTGCTTATTCTGATGTGAATAAGGCCAAAGAAATAAAATCCAAGTTAGAAGCAGCAGGTTTATCGGCATTTACACAAAATGTAAAAAGTAATGGTGTTGATTTGATTCGTGTGAGGGTCGGCCCTTTTGCATCTAAAAATGCTGCCGAACAAAACACCGCTAAAGTCAAAGCATTAGGTCTTTCTGCGATTGTTTCAAGTAAATAATTTTTCTGAATGTAATATTTTGAGAGGGTGCATTGTGCCCCCTAGTTTATATTTACTTCATACCAACGCACATTTGAACTTAGGTTCAAATGGGTTCATTTTTAAAAGCAACTGTTGTTAATTCGATTTGAAATGTGTCTGTAGCATCAACTATCGTAAATAGCCCATATTAGCTTGAGTCAATTTTTAACTCACTTTATTTTGGCAGGTAAAAATCTTCAGTGTGATAGATTTATTAATTGCGGTTAAGTTTACCTCAAACCATGATGTTACGGTTTCTTTCAATATTGAGTTTTCTACATCTCAACACAATTTCAATTCAATTAGGTATTAAGCATGTGTGGAATTATTGGGGTAGTGAGTCAAGCACCCGTCAACCAGTTAATTTATGATGGTTTGTTATTGTTGCAACATCGTGGCCAAGACGCTGCGGGTATTGCCACAGAACTCGATCGTAAGTTTTATATTCATAAAGCCAAGGGCATGGTGCGTGATGTTTTTCGCACTCGCAATATGCGCTCTTTGCCTGGCAACTTAGGTTTGGGGCAAGTGCGTTATCCTACTGCTGGTGACGCTTACAGTGAAGAAGAAGCTCAGCCGTTTTACGTCAATGCTCCTTATGGTTTGGTACTCGTACATAACGGTAATTTAACCAACGCTACTGCTTTAAAAGCGCAATTGTTTACCGCCGACCGACGTCACATTAACACCAATAGCGACTCTGAAGTTTTATTAAATGTATTGGCCGATGAGTTGGAAAAAGCCACTCGTAATAGTGTCGAT
>JALQUL010000050.1 GCA_023260735.1 Limnohabitans sp.
GTTTCCGGGCGAGAAAAACTTCAAAGGCCCTGTCATCCACCCGCAATTCTGGCCCGAAGACCTTGATTATGAGAACAAAAAAGTCGTGGTTATCGGTTCGGGCGCAACGGCTGATTATTGATAATGGACCTGGGGTAGCAGAACGAGACCTCCCTCATTTGTTCAAGCGTTATTACCGTGGCAGCAATGCTAGCCATGTATCTGGGACGGGTTTGGGTTTGCCTCTAGCTAGGGAGCTTATCCAAATTCAGGGCGGACATATGCGAATAGACAGCGTTCTTGGAAAAGGTTTTGAAGTCACTTTATTTTTACCCATTTATCAACCTACGCCAGAGCGAAAAGAGTTAGACGACATCTCAAGTCCGCAAAATCTAAATTCTCAAACATAAACGAGTAGGCTAATTATTTGAGACAAAGTAGTCGCACTGCAGGAAGTTGCATTTCTGAAACATAACCTCCTGCATAACCACGCCCCTTACACGCTCTAGAGCCGCAAGTTACCACCCAACCCGGAGACGCAACAAGTGGGGCACTGGGCTCTTTACAAAAAGAAGAAACATAAGTTTGATTCGACAAAAAACTAACCGTACCACCTACTACCTGAGTAATATTGTTTACCACCGGCTTTTCTCTTTCTTGATGGCGTAATAAAACACTGGGTGTACCTTGTAAATTAACTACCGAGCTTGAATCGGTTTGTGAATAAGAAACGCCCACAGCGACCCATAAAAACAGTGATAAAAAATATTTCATGATAAATTGCCTTTTTTGTGAGTTAATTATTGATACCAACAACCGGTTTCTACCAATACGCTACCGCTTAATGCCAAGCCATCTCCGTCGGTAATAAGGGTGGTCCAATTACTACCGTTATCTTTTGCTTTAAAACTTTGATAGAGTTTTTGTGCATTAATAGTTTGTGGAATTTGTATAATTTTGGCTACTCCACCGCTGCCACAGGCAGGCTTAGCGATAGTGCTAGAGTGATTGGCTAGTAGTGTGGCGGAAGTAGCAAACTGTCCCATTCGACTGGTTGTAGTTTGCCAAACGCTTCCTACACAAATAATGCTAAGCTTGTTGGGCGTCTCGCCTATTTCTCCATTGACTGCACAAGTCTCACCTAGCTGAGCTTGGGTATTGCCACTTAGCACCCAGACAAAATTTTCGCATTTAAGTAGTCGAAGATGATTTTGTTGTGCTCCCCAAACTGAGGCGTTATTAGTGGGGCAACTCGTTCCTGCAACAGCAGTGGTTTGAATAACAATAGAGTCTGCAAAACTTTCCCCGTTGTCTCTAAGGCCAGCTTTACCTTGATTGGTCACAATCAAATCAGCTTTAGCAACCGATTGAAGACCTTGGTAACTAAAGCCAGCCTTAATTTGTCCTAATTGATCTAGACTGTGAATGTGGCCATTGTCTTGTAGTTGAATACGGGTGTTACCTGATTTATCTGCTAAGCCTATGACTCCTGCTTGGCCATCGACCCA
Source organism: Limnohabitans sp. (assembly GCA_023260735.1). Lineage (GTDB taxonomy): Bacteria > Pseudomonadota > Gammaproteobacteria > Burkholderiales > Burkholderiaceae_C > JALQUL01. The sequence goes on from JALQUL010000050.1 coordinate 1,488, forward strand.
TGCTTTTTTGATGCAATCTTGGGAGCGTGACCAAAATGCACCTGAGTTTAAAATTTCGCCTAAGGTACATTTTTGGTTTTCAGATTGACCAATGCCCGCTCCAATACTGCCACTACTAGAAGTAATATTGCCTTGTACCGTTAAGTTATTTTGAAACTGTGGATCACGGTTATCATTCACTCTTAAAAATTGACCAAAGCCAGAGGCGCCAAAACCAAATCGAATACAAATAATGCCAGCTGGTTGATTGATGATGGGGTTATTTGCTGTCCAAGCACCACCAGCACCGATAATTTGATCAGCTGAGCCTATTAAGGAAATACCCGCATTACCCCCAATTTTTCCGATCATTTTACCCAGTCCAAAACCATCGATTTCAGAGTTACTTGTTGGTGCTGTATTCGTTACTTCTTGAACTGCTTGGTCAAGACATACCAAGCCTGTTAAATTACAGCTAGTACTTGATTTGCTATCTTCGCAACCCGCAGGGACTCTTTGAATATGAGTGCGGTAGCTCGCCTTTTGTAGGCTTTTATAACTGCCTACATTAGAGCCTGTCGAAAGGCCAAGAGCCATAGATCGAAGTTGCTCTAGCGAGGGGTTTAGGGCTTGGCCAAAGGCGTTACCAAACTCTAGCCGTACACCGTTTCTTATTACCGCTTGGCCATTTTGAAAATCTTGATAATGTTCAATTAACAGGGTTTCTGCCGCGTGAGCAATATTTTGTAATTGATCGGCTTGTATCATAGCCTGACTAGCCATCTCAGCTCTATGCGCCGACCAAAAAGCAAGGCCGGCCGCTACACTAGAAAGTAATAGTGCAAGCGATAATTCCAACATTAAAAAACCAGCATTGGAATTTTTAGGAGGTAATAAAATGGAGGTTTGTTGGCGATTACCAATCACAGATGTAGGAATTTTAGAGCTAGTTGTTGCATCAGTGGTACTTGCTAAAAGTAAACTATTAATAAAAGGACGGTACTGATGCAAAGAGGAGCTTGGAAACCAATAAGAAGAGGGTAGTTTGTCAATTTTAGGATGGGCCTTGAATTGGTAAGGTAGCGGTTGACTTTGAACCGAGTGTGTCAAACAAAAATTGGAATTCATTTTGAAGTCTCACTTAAAAAAATAATAAATGAAATTGCTTGGCGCGCAAGTTGGCATTGAGTGCTAACTTGCGTGATGATTTGAATTAATTAAGTACGGCCCACAAACAGATCTAAAACCAAATGACTGCTTGCTTCACATTGAGTACTAAGATTGGCAATACTTAATGGACTATCTAGTGCCTTTACATCGCTACCTGCCACTTGTAGTTTTCGTAGCTCGGCATGAACACCCATAATAATTTCAATACATTGATTGGATGGAACGTTAGGCCATGAAATTTTGAGGCCGTCTGAAGTCCCTGACAAATTAGCAGGACTGACAGAAATTTCGCCACCAAAATTATTGCTTGCGGATTGTGTAGTGCCGTTTCGTAGGGCACTAGGAATAATATTGGCAGATACTGCAATCGCAGTGGTAACCTGAGCGTATTGGTTGGCTTGGCCAAACACACTACGAGCCGCTCCAGCAGTTGCCAATATTTGGTTTACATTATTATTAACAGAAGTCTTTCTTAAATTATCGCGGTAATACATGACAGCAGACACAATAGCTAAGGCCACTACTAATAAAACTAAACCCGCTTCAAGTGACAAAAAACCATTGGCCTTAGTCGTTTTTTTGAAGGTATTGAAAGAACGCGTGGGTGGTATAGGACAAATAACGCAAGATGACAAAATTTGACGCATGAAAATGCTCCTTAAATGAATAAAAAATTAAA
>JALQUL010000012.1 GCA_023260735.1 Limnohabitans sp.
TGTCGATACCTTGATTCATTTACCACTAGAAGAGGCCGAGCGTCTTCATTATTTGAGGTTAATGGCAGAACAAGCAAGGCGTATGCAAAGCTTGGTTGAAGACCTGTTAACATTGTCTAAGTTAGAAGCTAATCCTTCGCCACATGCGAATGAATGGGTGGATGTGGCGAGTTTACTGACGCAAGTACATAGTGAAGCCGAGCATTTATCTCACATCATGTACCCACAGGGGCATCAGTTAAATTTTGAAGTAATGCCCCATTATTTAATGAGTGGAGCTGCTACCGAGTTAATGAGTGCAATGGCGAATTTGGTGAATAATGCAATTCGTTATACCCCAGAGGGAGGAAGTATTACGGTTAGTTGGACTGTACAACCCGATCACTCAGCAGAATTTGCGGTGACCGATACTGGACCTGGTATTGCACCAGAACATATCCCACGATTGACTGAACGTTTTTATAGGGTAGATAGTAGCCGCTCGCGCGAAACTGGCGGTACTGGTTTAGGTCTTGCCATTGTTAAACACGTGGCGCAAAGACATGGTGCAAGATTACAAATTAGTAGTAAAGTGGGTTTAGGTTCTCGGTTTGCTTTGATTTTTCCAGCCGAGAGACTTCGTTTTACAAAAGACATCCTAACTCAAGATTAAGTTAGTACCCTACTGTTTTAGTGGGGTAATAACTTTCTAAATTCCTTTCCTTTACCTAAAACATGATGGATAGATTTTTTAAATACTCAAAAATGGGTAAAGTGATTGCTACTTATAAGGAACAAAGCCTGCTTAAGCAGGCTTTGTTTTTTCAGTTTTTTAAAAACACTCACTGTACCGAAAGGGTAATAAATACCCACTTCTAGTCGCAATTTGTCTTTTAAGTGACCCTTTTTAATTAGCCTCTTAAATAAAAAACTATGACTCTTACAACAAATTGACTTATAAAAATAATTATTTTTATAAGCTTTATTGGTAATTGACTTGTAAAAATGGCACAATCCTAACTTGAACTTAGGCCCCTTCCTGCCACAGTCGCATCCGCTAACCGGTCCAGCCGTGTCGCGGGAGGTTTTTTTAAATTGTCAAACCAACTTATGCTCCCTAAAGGGGAGTTGAGGTCAGCGAGAATATGAGTCAAAACGATCCGACGAACTCCGTCTTCGGAGCTTACAGCTCCAACACCTACCTTTTTGGTGGTAATGCACCATTCGTAGAAGAAATGTATGAAAATTACCTTGCTAATCCAGCAAGCGTATCTGATTCATGGCGTACTTATTTTGACGCCTTGCAGCATGCTCCTGCAACCGATGGTAGCAGTGCCAAAGATGTACCTCATTTGCCTGTAGTGAATGCTTTTGCAGAACGTGCCAAAGCTGGCGTTACCAAAGTGGTTATGGCTAGCGTAGATGTTGAAATGGGTCGTAAACGTACCGCCGTTCAACAGTTAATTGCAGCCTACCGTAATGTCGGACAACGTTGGGCTAATTTAGATCCTTTAAAACGTGTTGAGCGTCCTTCCATTCCCGAGTTAGAGCCATCTTTCTACGGCTTCACTGACGCCGACCAAGAAACCGTGTTTGATACCAGTAACACTTTCTTCGGTAAAGATCGTATGAGCCTTCGCGAGTTGCTCAATGCCTTACGCGAAACCTATTGTGGTACTTTGGGTTCAGAATACATGTACACCAGTGACCAAGCGCAAAAACGCTGGTGGCAACAAAAGTTAGAAGGTATTCGTAGCAAACCTTCTTTGTCTAACGACAAGAAAAAACATATTTTGAGTCGTCTCACTGCAGCTGAAGGCTTAGAGCGTTTCTTGCATACCAAATATGTCGGTCAAAAACGTTTCTCCCTTGAGGGGGGAGAAAGCTTTATTGCCGCTATGGACGAAATCATTCAGTCTGCTGGCGCTAAAGGTGTTCAAGAAATTGTGATTGGTATGGCCCATCGTGGTCGTTTAAATGTTTTGGTCAACACAATGGGCAAAATGCCTAAAGATTTGTTCGCCGAATTTGATCACACAGCCCCTGAAGATTTACCTGCAGGTGATGTGAAATATCACCAAGGTTTCAGCTCCGATACCAATACCCCTGGCGGTCCAGTCCATTTAACTTTAGCGTTTAACCCGTCACATTTAGAAATTGTGAATCCAGTGGTAGAGGGTTCTGTGCGTTCACGTATGGATAGGCGCAACGATCCTACCGGCGCGCAAGTGTTACCAGTTTTGGTACACGGTGATTCTGCTTTTGGTGGTCAAGGTGTGAACCAAGAAACATTGTGTTTAGCACAAACCCGTGGTTACACCACTGGAGGTACGGTTCATATCATTATTAACAATCAAGTCGGTTTTACTACCTCTGACCCACGTGACATGCGTTCTTCAGTATTTTGTACCGATATTGTAAAAATGGTCGAGGCACCTGTTTTACATGTGAACGGAGATGACCCTGAAGCCGTTGTGTTAGCTGCTCAATTGGCAGTAGAGTTCCGCATGACTTTTGGTCAAGACGTGGTAGTGGATATCACCTGTTTCCGTAAATTAGGCCACAACGAGCAGGATACTCCAAGCTTAACTCAGCCTTTAATGTACAAAAAAATTGCAGTGCACCCAGGTACTCGCAAATTGTATGCTGACAAACTAACGGCTCAAGGTTTAGGCGATACTTTAGGCGACGATATGGTCAAGGCTTATCGTGCTGCCATGGATGCAGGTGTTCATACGGTTGATCCAGTTCTTAGTAACTTTAAGAGCAAGTATGCAGTTGATTGGACTCCATTCATCAATAAAAAATGGACAGATGCTGGCGATACCGCTATTCCATTAACTGAATGGAAACGCCTAGCTGAAAAAATTAGCACTATTCCTTCTTCCATAACACCGCATCCTTTGGTTAAAAAGGTCTATGATGATCGCGCTGCAATGGGTCGTGGTGAAGCTCAAGTCGATTGGGGTATGGGTGAACACATGGCATTTGCCTCATTGGTAGCCAGTGGTTATCCAGTGCGTTTGTCTGGCGAAGATTCTGGTCGTGGTACGTTTACACATCGTCATGCCGTCATTCATGATCAAAATCGTGAAAAATGGGATACAGGTACTTATGTTGCCTTGCAAAATGTAGCTGAAAAACAAGCTCCATTTGTAGTGATTGACTCTATTTTGTCAGAAGAAGCCGTATTGGCATTTGAATACGGATATGCCTCTAATGACCCTAATACCCTAGTCATTTGGGAAGCTCAGTTCGGCGACTTTGCCAATGGTGCGCAAGTGGTAATTGACCAGTTCATTGCCTCTGGGGAAGTGAAGTGGGGCCGTGTCAATGGCTTAACCCTTATGTTGCCACACGGTTATGAAGGTCAAGGCCCAGAGCACAGCTCTGCACGTCTAGAGCGTTTTATGCAATTGGCGGCAGACACTAATATGCAAATCGTTCAACCGACTACCGCAAGTCAAATTTTCCACGTCCTGCGTCGTCAAATGGTGCGTAATTTACGCAAGCCATTAATTATCTTTACACCAAAATCTTTGTTGCGTAACAAAGATGCAACTTCACCCGTTTCTGAGTTTACCAAAGGTTCATTCCAAACAGTTATTCCAGAAAACAAGGTATTAAAAGAAGAGAAGGTAAAACGAGTAATTGCTTGTTCTGGCAAAGTTTATTATGACTTGGTCAAAAAACGCGAAGAAAAATCCGCTGATGATGTTGCCATTATTCGTGTTGAACAACTTTATCCATTCCCACATAAAGCCTTTGGTGCCGAGCTCAAAAAATATCCTAACGCATCTGAAATCATTTGGTGTCAAGATGAGCCACAAAATCAAGGTGCT
>JALQUL010000047.1 GCA_023260735.1 Limnohabitans sp.
GAAAACCGGAAACTGCGCCTGCTGTTCGCAAAAATACCGAAAAAGAATTTCCACAAGGTATTCCTGCCTTTGGTGCTGACGCATTACGTTTTACCTTTGCTTCTTTGGCGTCCCTTGGTCGTAGCATTAACTTTGACAGCAAACGCTGTGAAGGTTATCGCAATTTCTGTAATAAATTATGGAATGCCAGCCGATTTGTTTTAATGAATTGTGAGGGTTACGATTGTGGCTTGCAAGAACACGATGCATCGGCTTGTGCTACAGGTGGCGAGTATTTACAGTTTTCCTTGGCTGACCGTTGGATCACTTCTATTTTGCAACAAGTAGAGGCCGATGTGGAAACCGCCTTCACTGATTATCGTTTAGACAATGTTGCTAATAGCATTTATCAGTTTGTCTGGGATGAATTTTGTGATTGGTATTTGGAAATTGCGAAAGTACAGATTCAGACGGGTACAGCATCACAACAACGTGCTACCCGTCGCACATTAATTCGTACCCTAGAAACGATTTTACGTTTGGCTCACCCCGTTATTCCTTTTATTACTGAAAGTTTATGGCAGGTAGTGGCTCCTGTAGCGGGTCGTGCTGGTGCGTCGATCAGCGTCGCTGCTTACCCTCTAAGCCAGCCTAATCGTATCGATCCAGTAGCTATTGAGTACATTGGCAAGCTCAAAGGCTTAATTGATACCTGTCGTACTTTGCGTAGTCAAATGAATGTGGCACCTAGCACCAAGTTACCTATGTTGGTATTGGGTGATGATGATTTTATTGCTCAAGCTGCTCCGGTATTAAAAGCCTTAGCTCGCTTAAGTGAAGTCAAGCAATTTAGCGATGAAGCGCAATGGCAATCTGCATCAGGTGCTTCACCATTTGCTGCTGTGGGTAATGCCCGTGTGAGCCTGTTTGTTGAAGTAGATTTAGCTGCTGAAAAAGCTCGTTTAAATAAAGAGGTCGCTCGTTTAGAAAACGAAATCACTAAAGCACAAGCCAAATTGGCCAACGAAGCATTTGTTAAAAAAGCGCCTCCCGCAGTTTTAGCTCAGGAAAATACTCGTTTAGTCGATAACTCTGCTACGCTTGAAAAAATCAAAGATCAGTTGCAAAGACTTGGTGCATAAGTCATTAACAATCAATAGCAGACCTAAAGTAAGACGATAGGGTCTTATTTTATGTTTGCTGACAGGGTTTCAGTATTTATTATTTCTGCTACGAGTCAGTGTGGAGCATGCAAAATCCCATCATTTTTAGAGGTTAAAAAGATTTCAGATCCAGTGGTTTCTGAATTGCTTGCTTCACATTTTAGATAAACAATTTTTAGTAGTTAAAACGGTTTTGTCAGCTAGTAGGCCCTTGTTAGTCATACAATCAAAAATCTATTTTTTGAATGAATAAGGAGTTTTTGGACTATGGCGCAAAACACTTTTGTCACTAAAGCAGTCTTTCCTGTTGCTGGCTTAGGAACACGATTTTTACCCGCAACTAAAGCGGCCCCAAAAGAAATGTTACCAGTGGTAGATAAACCACTCATCCAGTACGCTGTAGAAGAAGCGTATGCTGCTGGTATTAGGCATATGATTTTTGTGACAGGCAGAAGTAAGCGTGCCATTGAAGACCATTTTGATACTGCTTATGAATTAGAAAGTGAGCTAGAGCGTAATAATAAAAAAGAACTATTGGCAATGGTGCAGTCAATTCAGCCTGCTGATATGGTTTGCTCTTATGTACGTCAAAACCGATCTTTAGGCCTAGGCCATGCTGTGTTATGCGCCGAGCATTTAGTTGGTCAAAATCCATTTGCAGTACTTTTAGCCGATGACTTAATGGTAGGCCTAGATAAGGGGCCAGGCGTATTATCACAAATGGTTGAAGTGTTCAACCGTTACCAAGCTAGTATTTTGGCGACTCAAGAAGTACCCTTATCGCAAGTGCATAAGTACGGTATTGTGGCAGGTCAAAGTATGAATAGCCGTTTAATGCAGGTGACCAAAATGGTTGAGAAACCTAAAGCCGATGTAGCGCCCTCCCAAATCGGAGTGGCAGGTCGTTATATTTTAACGGCGTCTATCTTTGACAAAATTAGAAATTTATCGGGTGGTGTAGGTGGCGAAATTCAACTCACTGATGCGATAGTCAAACTAATGGAAGAGCAAGTCGTCTATGCGTTTCAGTATGAAGGTAAACGTTATGATTGCGGTAGTAAAGAGGGCTTTTTACAAGCGACTGTAGAGTTGGCACTTAAACACCCTGAAGTAGGTGAAGGTTTTAAAGCTTATTTAAAAGAGCTTGCCCCTAGTCTTTAAAAACAAAAAAGCCAGAAAATATCTGGCTTTTTTTATGATTATTGTTTTTTGATCGTCATGAATAAGAGCGTTTTGAATAGTAAAAAACACTCTTACTCCCTAACGTACTGGCAAAAACAAGGCTAATTAGGCTTCTAAAGAAGCAAATACACGGGCTGTAATTTCTTCTACGCTGCCAGTTCCGCTAATGCTTCTATATTGAGGTGCAGAAGCGGCATCTTGAGCTGCCCAACTAGAATAATAGTCAACCAATGGACGGGTTTGAGCAGAATAAACTTCGAGGCGTTTTTTAACTGTTTCCTCTTTATCATCTTCACGTTGAACCAATGCTTCGCCAGTGACATCATCCAAGCCTTCTTTTTGTGGTGGATTGAATTTCACATGGTAGGTGCGACCAGATGCAGGATGTGAGCGACGACCACTCATACGTTCGATGATGGCATCAAATGGAACATCAATTTCTAGCACGTAATCAAGTTTAACGCCTGCTGCTTTCATTGCATCGGCTTGTGGAATAGTGCGCGGGAAGCCATCAAATAAAAAACCATTGGCGCAATCAGGCTGAGCGATACGGTCTTTGACTAAATTAATGATGAGTTCATCGCTTACAAGACCACCAGAGTCCATGACTTGTTTGGCCTCAATGCCAAGCGGTGTACCCGCTTTAACAGCCGCACGTAGCATGTCGCCAGTGGAAATTTGTGGAATATTGTACTTTTGGCATATAAATGTTGCCTGTGTACCTTTGCCAGCCCCGGGGGCGCCCAGAAGGATTAATTTCATGGTGTGCTACAAAACCTCAAGTAGTAAAAATAACTGAGTAAATGTTAAAACAAATACAAACGCAAAAAAAGTTGTCTCTTTGATTTTTAACGCAATATAAATAATGCGTTATGTATAGATTATCACGTATGGGCTGTCGATTTGCTGACGTTTTTAAAAAAATTGACGAACTCTTTCTAAATCTTGGGGAGTATCTACCCCTGCAGCAGGTGCATTTTGGGTGAAGTGGACCACGATTTGATGTCCATGCCAAATCGCACGCAGTTGCTCAAGCGCTTCAAGCTGCTCTAAGGGAGCGGGTGTGAGTTGAGGAAACAGTTTGAGAAAGCCCGCTTTATAGGCATAAATACCAATATGACGCAATGGCAAAATTGCGGGTAATGACGGGAGGTTTGGACTACTGCTATGGTTATTACTTAAGTGATTGATGGTATTAGAGGAGTCAAAGCCATCTCGCCACCACGGAATGGGAGCCCTAGAAAAATAAATACCGTGATTTTTTTGATTGAGTACTACTTTTACGACATTGGGATTAAAAAAGTCTGATGAGTCTTTAATGGTGTGAGCGGCTGTACTCATACTGGCTAACTTGTCGTTTTGCAAAGCAAGAGCGACTTGTTCCACTAAATCGGGGTCTATTAAAGGCTCATCGCCTTGAACATTCACTACTAGATCATCACCTTCTAGGCCCAATATTTCGCATGCTTGGGCTAATCTATCGCTACCACTAGCATGGTGGAGGTCGGTCATAATAGCTTTAATGCCGTACTCCTGACAGGCTTGAATAATTTTTTCGTCATCGGCAGCAACAATCACTTGTGGCGGATTGGGATGATGCTGGTTTATGCCACTTAGTACACGTTGTGCTACTCTGACAATCATTGGAATCCCAGCTATTTCTAGCAATGGTTTACCTGGCAGGCGAGTAGAGGCCATACGGGCCGGAATTAAAACCGTATAGCTCATATTAGAGGGTGTTGGAGCTTGTAGTAGAGGCGTGAAGTGCTTCTATTTCTTCATCTGAGAGTGTTCTCGCTTCGTTTTCGAGGAGCACTGGAATACCATCCCTGACTGGATAGGCTAAACGGGCACTTTTGGAAACTAATTCCTCTTTGTTGCGGTCATAACGCAGAGGCCCTTTGGTGACTGGGCAAACCAATAAATCAAGCATTGCGACATCCATAACCAACCTTCACATAGAATAAAAAACAAGAGCTAAAACAAGGCAAATAGCTTATTTTAATAGGATAAGCATCATTATACGAAGCTTGAATTAAAACGCTTAACGAGTGGGCGCGTAAGACGTGCTAAATAACAAAGTGAGCCTATCTTATGTTCAAAACTGATAGTCATTGCATAGAGTGAATTCAACTGTGACTAGTAATTTTTGAATTCAGGACTCCCCTATACTTAAAAGTTAAGTCATCTTTTGTCTTAATTAAAAGCTTGGTCTATAGCATCAAAAAAGCTTTTTTCTGGCATAAAGTCTAAACCAACAGCCCATATTTCTGGAAATAAAGGCCACAGTTTAACTGCATCTTTTTCGGTACAAAATACATGCGTGCTCTGCCAAGTCAGTGGCAAATGCCAATTTATAAAATCATCATGATCAGCTAAAGGTAGTTTGTCTTGAAGCTTGAGGCCTTTTTTTTCTAACATTTCAAAAAATGCGTTGGGCGATGCAATTGCAGCAAGTGCATTATTGTGGCTGTTAAAAAACTCGCTTAAAGATTTTTTTTGACCCCAGCCATTGGTGGCAAAATCTTGTAATTGACGCTGGGCACAAAATCCCTCAAAAGCCTGCGACTGTCCTGTATGTAAGACTAAAGTGTGGTTACTCGACTGTTTAACTAAACTCCTAGGCCATTTTTCTCTTAGTAGGCCAGCAGGAATAAGTCGGCCATTGCCCACCCCTCTGTCATCAAAAACAATTACTTCTAGCATACGCGGTAAAGCGGTATGCTGAAGACCGTCATCACTGACAATGATTTGGGTTTCTGGATATTGTGCTAATAAAGCTTGGGCAGCCGAGACTCTTTTTGTGGATACAAATACTGGTACTTGGCAGATTTTTTTTAATAGCAAAGGTTCATCGCCCGCCATAGTAGCACTGCTGTTGGGTTTAATTTCTAGGGCTTGATTTTTGTTGCCCGAGTGCAACTGTCGGCCATAACCTCTAGAAATAATTCCCACCTTCAAGCCCTTTTGCTGAAGATAGTGAACAATCGCAATAACAGTTGGAGTTTTTCCAGCCCCGCCAGCAATAACATTACCCACCACTATAATTTTGACTGGCAAGGGTGTTGCTTTGATAAGGTCTAGGTGTATAAAAAGCTGTTTGAGGCTTAACAAGCCGGCATAGATAAAACTTAAAAAACGTAAACAATAATGCAAAACTCCCACTTGTTGCCAAGCGGTTTGTATGATTTGCAGGGTAGCTGGCGATAAGCCCAATTGATAGTCCTATTCAAAATAATTGCAGTCAATTAAGCCAATTAGTAAAATCATTTTTAAATCATATACTTGAAATTTAAAATAAATCACTTAACTGGCCAAAACAACGATTGATAGCCTCACTTGCTGATGAGTCAATCAGTTTGATCAAACCAATAGCAGTTTTACAAGCAGGTTTTTGCTGCTTGATTTAATTACCAGAATTATTCTTTTGACTTGCAAAAGTTATTTTAGGTAAACCACTCGCTCTTGCTGCATCTAATACAGAAATAACTGATTGATGTGTACTTAATGCATCAGCATGAATTATCACAATGGCTTCTTTATTGCCTTTAGAGGCCTCTGTAAGGGCCAAGGTGAGTGCTTCTATGCTCGGGGTAGGCAAGGTAAGCTGATTAACAGCATATCGGCCATCGCTGCTAATCGTGACGTTTACTTCAGTTGGATAGTCTTGCGCAGCATCTGCATTTGCAGATGGCAGTGTAATTTTTAATTCACTCACTTTTGCATAGGTAGTGGAGAGCATTAAAAAAATTAAAACGACTAACAGCACATCAATAAATGGGATTAGATTGATCTCGGGCTCATCGTTGGAGGGGCGTCGAAAGTTCATGATTTAAGAGAGATCAAAACGGTCTTTAAGATGACGAGCAAAACGTTCGGCACCCACTTCCATTTCAGTGAGGTAGGCATCGACACGAGTGCGGAAATAGCGCCAGAACATAAGTGAAGGAATAGCAACAATCAGGCCAAAAGCCGTATTGTATAAAGCTACAGAAATGCCATGAGCCAAAGCTGCGGGGTTAGAACCTGTGGCGCCTGTTTGACCACCAAAAATTTCAATCATACCAATCACAGTGCCCAACAAGCCTAATAAAGGGGCTGCAGAGGCGATGGTGGCTAGGGCAGATAGGTTTTTCTCCAGTCGTTGTTGGACTCGTTTGCCGGCACTTTCCATCGCCGATTTGACATCGGCAGGGCTGGGCTTGGTGCTGCTACGTAAGGTTTGCAGTCCCGCACCTAAAATCACACCATAAGCGGATGTGTTTTCAAGTTGCCTGATTAAATCGTTAGACGGCAATTCCGTTCGGGTTGCAGTCATCGCATCATCTAGCAATTTTGCTGGGATGATTTTGCTAGACTTGTAGCTAATAAAACGTTCAACAATAAGGGCTAAAGCCACGATTGAACAAATAATGAGGGGCCAGATAGGCCAGCCGGCCGCTTGAATGATAGACAACAAAGCACTGATCTCCGTGAACCAAAAGGAAATGGGGTAAAGTCACAATACCGAGATTATGGCAGAACAGAACATCATGAACACAGAAGATTTTAGTTTTTCAATTAAAAACACCCATTTAGCGGTCTGGAATGTAGGGCAATTGTGTATTGCTTTAGCAAAAGCACTTGAACAGCAGTTCAATCCAGTGCTAGTGAAAGGCGAAATTAGTGGTTTTATGCGTGCTGCAAGTGGTCATTGTTATTTCTCTTTAAAAGACGCCCAGGGTCAATTACGTTGCGCCATGTTTAAAAGGGCGGCTTCACAGTTAGATTTTCCCCCTAAAAATGGTGATTTAGTGGAGCTGCGAGGCAAAATTGATGTTTATGCCCCAAGAGGTGATTTGCAATTAATTGTGGAAAACATCAAGCAGGCGGGTTTGGGTACACTTTTTGAGCAGTTTATGTTGTTAAAGTCTCAACTTGAGCAGCAAGGTTTGTTCGAGCAAAGTCGCAAACGTAGCCTGCCATTAATGCCCAAAACAGTGGGTCTGATTACTTCCTTAGGCGCGGCAGCCTTAAGAGATGTCGCAAGCACTTTGGCAAGGCGTGTGCCGCACATAAAAGTAATTATGGCAGCTGCCTCAGTGCAGGGCGCAGGCGCAGCCCAAGAATTATTAAAAGCTTTTGACAATCTTGAGCAATATAATTTGAGCGCTCAAAAAAATAATCAGCCACCGATTGACGTGATTTTATTAGTACGTGGCGGAGGTTCGATTGAGGATTTATGGTCTTTTAACAACGAACAATTAGCACATAAAATTGCGAATTGTTCGGTTCCTGTGGTGACTGGGGTAGGACATGAAACGGACTTCACTATTGCCGATTTTGTAGCCGATGTAAGAGCGGCCACTCCTACTGCAGCCGCCGAATTAATTTGTGAGCCGACTCAGGCATGGAGATCGGTTTTAGTGCAACTCAATCAAAGAATGCTAGATGCTCTCTATCGTAGAATAGATCAACAAGAAATGAATTTAGATCGCTTATTAGCTCGTTTAGGTAGGCCCTCTAATCGCTTGGCAACGCAGGCACAACATTTAGCGCAGCTCGCTCACCAACTTCAATTAGGAGCTAGTCGCCATTTACAAAACCAACAGCATTTACAAAATAATTACGCCAAAATACTTCCTGCTCTTACACAAGCGCAATTAGCTCATTCACAAAATAAAATTGACAGTTTAAGTGCTCAACTTGAAATGCTTTCACCGCACAAGGTCATTGCAAGAGGGTATGCTCGGCTAGAAAACACCACAGGCCACGCCATTAGCTCTATAGCTGAAGTAAAGGCTGGCCAAAAATTAGATGTATTGTTGCAAGATGGCAAGTTAAAGGTAGGTGTAGAAGCCTTATTACCACATATGACATCAAGTCACTCCAGTCAACAAAACTTTGCTAATGCGCCTGAAAGTGCTTCAGATGGCTTATTTTAATTGCCCTAGACTTTTTAAAATATTTTCAGGAGTAGCAGGAGTTCTTAGCTGAATAAGTGATTTTGTATTCATTTGATTTTGAACATGCCTCTTGGTAGGGGGGGAGTTGCTTGACAGGGTACTCCTTTTAGCATTTGCAATTGCATCACGCAGAGCTTCATAAATACTAATGGCCAGCATAAATGGTGGTTCGCCTACCGCTTTAGAACCAAATACATTGTCCTCTGGATTTGCTTCATGCCAAAAGTTAATTTTAAAATCAGTAGGGATGTCGCCTAAGGTTGGAATTTTATAAGTGCTAGGTGCGTGAGTGCTTAAACTGCCTTTGTGGTTCCAGACCAGTTCTTCGGTAGTGAGCCAACCCATACCTTGAACAAAACCACCTGCTACTTGACCATAATCAATGGCAGGGTTAATACTATTTCCAGCGTCATATAAAATATCGACTTTTACGACTTTATTTTCACCAGTGAGTGTGTCGATTGCTACCTCGCTACAAGCAACTCCATAGGCAAAATAATAAAAAGGCCTGCCACTTAAAGTGGTTTTGTCATAATGAATTTTAGGTGTACGATAAAACCCATCACTCCATAATTGAATACGATTAGCATAAGCCATCCCCACCACTTCGGCAAAATTTCTACTTTTAGATGGAGAGTGAATTTGATTATTACTAAACTGAATTGCACCTGCGCCGCAACCATCTAAACCTGCTACAAAAGCAGCTAAATTATCTCGAATATTGCGTGCGGCAAACTGTACCGCACGCCCATTTAAATCGGTGCCTGCAGAAGCTGCGGTAGCCGACGCATTGGGAATTTTACCAGTGTTAGTTGGGGTAATCCTGATTTGATCTAAGCTTAAGCCCAGGGTGTCAGCCGCAATTTGGCATACCTTGGTGTGAAGTCCTTGACCCATCTCCACCCCACCATGGTTCACTTGTACCGTGCCATCTGTGTAAACATGCACGGTAGCCCCAGCTTGATTAAACAAAGTGGCGGTAAAAGATATACCAAATTTAACTGGCGTGATGGCTAGACCTTTTTTAATAATGGGGCTGTGATCATTAAATTGTTGAATGGCTAAGCGGCGCTCTTGGTATTGACTTGACTGCTCAAGTTGAAGAGTTAAGGGCAATAAAATATTATCTTCAATTTCCATCTGATAATGAGTAGTATTGCGCTCGGTAGTACCGTAATAATTGAGCTTTCTAACGGCTAAAGGGTCAAGTTGTAAATGCCTAGCAATATCACCCATAATGGTTTCAATAACGATTACCCCTTGAGGGCCACCAAACCCTCTAAATGCAGTATGACTTTGAGTGTTGAGCTTTAAGCGATAAGAGTTAATTTCAACATTTTCTAAAAAATAGGCGTTGTCGGCATGGAATACAGCACGGTCAGCAACAGGACCGCTAAGGTCGGCGCTAAAACCACAATGAGCTGCCATCATTAATTGCAGTGCATTTATTTTGCCATTGGTATCAAAGCCGACTTTCCACTCATATGAAAACGGATGACGCTTGCCGGTGATCATAAAATCTTCGTCACGGTCTAGTCTTAATTTAACAGGTGCTTTGGTTTTAAGCGCTGCTAAACTGGCCCACACCGCCATATGGCCGGCTTGGGTTTCTTTACCTCCAAAGCCACCGCCTAATCTTCTGCACTCAATGGTAACTTGATTATTGTGAATACCTAAGGCATGGGCTACCCAATGTTGGACTTCTCCGGGGTGTTGAGTACTTGAATACACCAACCAAGTGTTTTGTTCTTGTGGTAGGGCGTAAGCAATTTGCCCTTCTAAGTAAAAATGTTCTTGCCCGCCTACTTCTAATTCACCATGCAAAATGTGAGCCGATTGTTCGAAGCCTAGCTCTGGGTTGCCACGCTTGACGTTTACAGGAGGTAACACAAAATTTTGCTGGGCTAATGCTTGTTTTACCTCTAATACAGCGGGTAGTTCTTCAATTTCTAGTTCTACGAGTTGGGCTGCTCGCCTTGCAATAGACACACTTTTGGCCACCACCAAGCCAATCACTTGACCAATATATTCAACTTTGGTTTTTGCAAAAATCGCTTCGTCGTGGGCAAAGGCCGCAAAAATTGCATCACCCGGTATGTCATTGGCTAATACCACCTCACATACTCCCTCAAGTGCATATGCTTTGTTGGTGTGAATCGCAACTATATTGCCGTGTGCCACTTTAGACATAATGGGTGCAGCGTAAAGTGTGCCTTGAATTTCAGCAATGTCATCTATATACACCGCCTGCCCCGCCACTTGGGCTCTTGCACTTTCATGAATGTGCGATTGACCTGCAGGGCTTTTTTCAATTTGTATAGAACTTAGCATCATATAATTTTCTAAAAAGTGGCAACTTAAGAATGGAAGAGACTGGCAAATCAAGCTAATATCTTTGGCGTAGTATTGATTTTAGCGACCACCATTGTGTGTGATTGAAGAATTTAAAGAAGTTAAAGGTAACTCTTATGTTCTTATAGCTCTGCAATACTACTCATTGTTTCGCCTTGTTCAGCAAGCCAAAAGCGTTTTAATAAACTACCCAATACATGTTTTCTATAAGCGCTACTGGCTCTCATATCGGAGATAGGTTGGAATTCATTTTGTAAAACTTCTGCGGCTTTTTCCAGGGTTTCAAGCGACCAAGTTTGACCGGTTAAAAAAGCCTGTGTTTTCAGGGCTCTTGCTGGAGTAGCAGCTACCCCCCCAGCACCGATTGAAGCTTTCACAATAATTTGATGCTGAACTTCTAATTCAATCGCAAGGCATACGGCTGAAATGTCGTCTTCTTGGCGTTTGCTAATTTTATAAGCCTGCATGATTTTTCCTGGTAAAGGCGCGGGGACTTTAATCCAAGTGATGATTTCGTCAGCATTTAAAATGGTAGTTCTATATCCTGTGTAAAATTGATCGAGTGGTATTTCTCGGTGTTCGATTTTTCTGCCATTCACGCGACTTAAAATGAGGTTTGCACCTAAGGCAATTAACACAGGCATACTATCGCCAATTGGCGAACCATTGCCAATATTGCCACCCAAAGTACCCGCATTACGGACCGGATGGCCTGCAAATCGATCAAAAAATGCTTGAAGTTGTGGCCTTTGCTGGGTCAAAGCAGCAAAACTTTGGTTTAAGTTAACACCCGCGCCTATTGCAATATGATGCTCATAAATCTCTATTTTTTTTAACTCATGCACTTGACTAAGGTCGAGTATTTGTTCAAAACGCATCATACGTTTATTAATCCAAAGACCTACATCGGTTGCACCTGCAATGAGTTGAGCATTTGGAAATTGTTGGCGTAAGCTTAGTAGCGAAAATAAATTTTGTGGTAATAAATAGGGTGCTGGTTGGCTATTATATTTTTGACTTTGTGACGCTTGACTTTTTATCTTTGCTTGTAGGTTTTCAAGTAATACCGCTAAGTTTGTTTCGTTCACAGTGCCTAATGTTGGGTGAGCTTCATGATAGCTAGCATCTACTTTTTCGGCTGCTTGTTGAATCGCTTGGTAACCAGTGCAACGACATAAATTGCCACTTAAGGTGGCTTGGATACTAGCCACTGTGCTAGCAGTAGGGCTATTCTGATCAAGTCTTTGATGCTGATACCTAGCAAATAAACTCATCACAAAACCTGGGGTACAAAAACCGCACTGGCTGGCATGACACTCAACCATGGCTTCTTGTACAGGATGCAACGGTATGGTTTTGTTGGATACGTGATGAGAGTGCGTAGCTGATTTTTGTATTAGCGGGTCGCTTGCTAAATCTTCAATTGACCAGATAGCTTTCCCGTGAAGTGCAGCTGCCGGTTGAATACAACTATTGACAGCTTTATATTGAACTTTTGCTGGCGTATCATCTTGCCCTTGTTCTAGCTCGGCAAGCACGACAGTACAAGCTCCACAATCACCCTCGGCGCAACCCTCTTTGGTGCCTGTGCAACGCATTTGCTCACGCAAAATAGTTAATAAACTTTGATGAGAGTCTTGTACTGTAAGACTTTGAATTTTTCCTTGTTTGATAAACTCTATAGTGCTAACTTGCATGGGTGTTCCTTGGTGGCATATTGGTGTCTAAGGGTTTATGTCAATTTCTAATGATGGATGAATAAGCTCATTTATAGCACGGTCTTGGATATCTTTTTGGTGAATCATCCGATCGACCAATAGAACTGGCAGCTCAATTGGGTCAATTAAAGTCAGTAATAGGTGCTACAGGTTCTTAGGTTTGGCCAATTACAAACCCCATTCTTTGATTTAAATTAGGGTATATCATTATGTTCACAGAACTGTATACAAATTATGATGGATTTTTAAATCAGGTCAAGAGGGCTTATGCTAATTTTTACAATCACCACTTGATTTACTCTTATTAATGAAAAGAACCAAAGGGCGTAAAGTCGTGTAA
>JALQUL010000232.1 GCA_023260735.1 Limnohabitans sp.
TCTCTCCAATATCGCTCGACCGCGAATTCCCGGGTGTATCCATAGCCTCCGTGAATCTGCAGGCCTTCGCTGGTGACGCGTTCGGCCATCTCCGAGGCGATCAATTTCGCCATCGACGCTTCAAGGTCTGCGCATTGGTCGTCAGGTTTTAATTGAAATCAATCGTTTAGGTTTACCTGCAGGCAGCGAATTTTTAGATGTGATTTCCCCACAATATTTAGGTGACCTGATTAGCTGGGGTGCAATTGGTGCACGTACCACAGAAAGCCAAGTCCACCGTGAATTAGCTTCTGGTTTATCGGCTCCTATTGGTTTTAAAAATGGCACCGATGGCAACATCAAAATTGCCACTGACGCAATTCAAGCTGCCGCTCGTGGTCATCACTTTTTATCAGTTCATAAAAACGGCAGTGTTGCAATTGTTCAAACCAACGGTAACCCCGATTGCCACGTTATTTTACGTGGTGGCAAAACGCCTAACTATGATGCAGAGCATGTTGAAAAAGCAGTCGCCGACTTACAAGCGGCTAAATTACCGGGTACTTTAATGGTCGATTGCAGCCATGCCAACAGCAGCAAACAACACCAACGTCAAATTGATGTAGCCGCTGATATTGCTAACCAAATCAGCAATGGCTCACATAGTATTTTTGGTGTGATGGTGGAAAGTCATATTAATGGTGGAGCACAAAAATTCACCCCAGGTGTAGACTCATTAAGCGGACTTGAATATGGCAAAAGTATTACTGATGCCTGTATTAACTGGGAAGACTCAGTTGCGGTGCTTGAAACCTTATCGAATGCGGTAAAAGTACGTAGAAATAAATAATTATTTCGTATTAAACGACCAGCATCTGACTAAAATGAATTCTTTCCTTTTGGTCAGATGCTTTCTTTTTTAACTATCCCCTCCTTTTTCGCCTTTACCATATCCAATCATCATTATGCTGAAAGCTTTTTTTGAATCTGCTTATTTATGGTTAAAGGGTTGGTGGCATGTCGTCTATTTTGCTGCAATCGTGTGGGTAGCTGCCCTATCACCAAGCTCTTATTCGCTCAGAAAAAAAATCACTCACCCCCCCTCAAAAGCCGAGCCCCTACTCAATTATTTGTATGCCTGTACGGTGCCAGTGTTACCTTGGTTTACGCTACTCATGTCGCTTGTGAGTTTGGTCTTAATTAGAATTGTAGTGGTTACCGCTCAAAGTTATGGGCTATCACAATATGCACTAGAAGTTGTGGTACGTGTTTTAGTCATGGAATTATTGCCATTATCGGCTGCCTTATTTGTAGCCTTCAGAACCATGGTGCCTATGTCAGTGCAACTGCTTGAGTTAAAACAAAGTGGGCATTTAAACGGCTGGGAAGTTGGTGCAAGTCCTTTGAGTACGGAGCTAGTACCCCGCATGTTGGCTGGCGTTTTTGCAGTGCTTACTTTAGTGGTGATCAGTGGCAGTATGGCTTTAGTTTTAGCCTATTTAGTCGTGAATGGTTTTTCGGTCTGGGGGCTCTCCGCCTACACCCGAACAGTAGGGCAAGTTTTTTTGCCCTCAGTAGTCATTGGTTTTGCTTTAAAAACTTTTCTGTTTGCTATCGCAACCGCCACCATTCCGATGGCAAGCAGTTTACAAGAAGACGCTAAAATACCTGGGTATGGGGCTCCACCTCCCGGTATTGTTCGACTCTTAACTGCCATCTTAATGATTGAAACCGCTACCCTAGTGCTCAAATATTTTTAGAGCGATAGGCACTTACTTTAGAGTTGATTTCTTTCGGCTATCATTTATTCATTCATAATCAGCATAATGATAAAAGAACCATTACCTACTATTCACAACGCTTCTACTAGCCCCGAAGCTGCGGTCCGAAACTTACACCTCAAGGCAATATTATTGCTGCTCAGCTTGGTAGTGATTATTATATTAAGCGTTTTTTACCTGATGTACGCCCGTGGGATTTTTGATCAAACTCAAGAATTAGTCTTATTGGCCGATGATAGTGAGGGTATCAAACCTGGTATGGATTTAACATTTTCTGGTTTCCCTGTGGGTAGGGTCAGAAATGTCGCCTTGGCCAATAACGGCAGCGTGCGCATTTATATTGATATTCCTAACAAAGATGCCAAGTGGCTTCGTACCACCAGTGTTTTTACCATTGAAAACTCTTTGGTGGGAACCACCAAAATTAGAGCTTATAGTGGCGTATTAACTGACCCACAATTACCACCTAACGCAGAGCGTACCGTTTTAAAGGGTGACGCTAGTAGCGAGCTGCCTAAATTGGTGGCCTCCATGAAAGACTTGAGCGACAATTTGGTCAAAATGACCTCAGAAGACTCTGCTCTTAACAACACCATTGGTAACGCTGAACAACTTACTTTGGCACTTAAAAATCCAAAAGGTGCATTAAAAACACTGTTAGGTGAAGACGCTAACCGAATTAGCTTAGCACTTCAACAAACCAATCAAATTTTGGCGCAAGTACAAAAGCTCTCGACCAAAACCGATCAAAAAGTGTTTGGCGAAACCGGGTTATTAAGTGATTCTCAAAAAACAGTTAAAAATCTGAATGCTACGCTTGAAGATACAAGGGCAAGCCTTAAAAAAATGGATGCAATTCTTGCCGACACCAAAGCCATTACCGCCAATACCAAAGATGCTACGCAAGATTTAATTATTTTGCGCCAAGAAGTCGATGCCAATCTTAGAAAAATTGACGGCTTAGTCAACGATATCAATCGCAAATGGCCTTTTGCCCGAGATACCGAAATCAAATTACCATGATATCCAAATCCTCTCTTCTTGCTCAATACTCGGGGCTTATCTTATGCATTAGTATTGCAGCGTGCTCCAGCACTCCACCCCCCAAAGATTGGAGTGCCAACACTTTTTCTAGTCAACAATCTGCCACCAAATATTTGTTACTAGGTGAAACCCAAAAAGCCCAAGCTGCCATCAGTCAATTGCGCAAAGACCTCGCTGTTACCGCCAGAACTGATTTAGCCGCTAAAACCGAACTCGCTCTTTGTGCAATTGAACAAGCTAGCCTCAAAATGCCACCTTGCGAGGCTTTTGAAAAATTAAAAATAGATGCTCAAGCCTCGGAATTGGCTTATGCTCAATTTTTAAGTGGCCAATGGGCAGGATTACCACATAAGCTACTACCACCGCAATATCAATCAATGGTGGTGCATCCAACCCCAGAATCACAATTAATCGCCATAGAATCCCCCATTTCAAGACTAATTGCAGGTTCAGTTTTATTACAACGAAACCAACTGTCACCACAGAGTTTAGAATTAATGGTCAACACAGCCAGCCAAGAGGGATGGCGAAAACCGGTTTTGGCTTGGTTAAATGTTCAACTCACTATTTTTGAGAAGAATAATGATAGTGTTCGTGCCAAGCAAGTAATAAGACGGATGCAAATGTTAGAACAAACACTTTATTGATGGATTCCTCGCTGTTTTTGAATACAGCCTCGACTAAACTACTACTATTTACTATTTCCTATTTTGAAGTTGCTTTTAACCCATCCAACTTCATCTTTGCTCTCATGAAAGTCTTGGCGTGATTATTTTAATTTTGCTTAGTGCAATTATTTCTACCGTCATATCTGTATTACTGATCCGTTGGGCCAGAGGTCATGCACGTCAATATGGTGGCGATAAACCGCAACGTTTTCATACCGGTGATATTCCTCGAGTGGGCGGTGCTGCCGTTTTAATTGGTTTAATTTGTGGCTGGTTATTAACTGCCTTTGATCAATTTTTAGGTTTTAACCTCAATACCAGCTCAAATTGGACAAGTAATTGGCCTTGGATGTTAATCGTCTTACCCTCTGTATTAGGTGGTATTTTTGAAGATCTGACCCAAAGGGTCTCGGTCAGTTATCGTTTATTGTTAACTGCTTTATCGGCCAGCCTAGCGTGTTACTTTTTAGACTTAAGTGTGACTCGTTTGGGTTTCCCCCTACTTGACAGTTGGATGCTACAAGCTCCTTGGATAGGTATAGCCCTTGCTATTATCGCCATTTGTGGATTGCCACATGCTTTTAATATTATTGATGGTTATAACGGCCTAGCCCCCATAGTTGCCATTTTAATATCGTTCGCTCTTATACATGTATCACTGCAATTAGGTGATAGGCAGTTGGCTGCTATTTTGGTGGCATTATCTGGTGCTACTTTTGGTTTCCTGGTTTGGAATTACCCTAGAGGCCTTATTTTTGCAGGTGATGGTGGTGCCTATTTATGGGGCATTATTATTGCAGCTGGTAGTATTGCCCTAGTACAAAGACATCAAGAAGTCTCACCCTGGTTCCCTATGTTGCTATTGATTTATCCTGTTTGGGAAACTATTTTTTCCATGTATCGTAAATGGGTCAGAGGTGTTTCACCTGGTGTTGCCGATGCTCTTCATTTTCATCAACTCATTTACCGTCGTATTGTAAGAGGCGTCTTTCATGACGATGAGTCGAGAAGAATGCTGATGCGTAACAACCGCACTTCTCCTTACCTCTGGAGCTTTACTTTGTTAACAGTTGCCCCAGCAGTTATATTTTGGAATAACAGCTGGGTCTTATTAGGTTTTTGTGTTTTATTTGTTCTTACCTATGTTTCTGCCTATTTAATGTTGGTACGTTTTAAAGTACCCAATTGGCTTAGGCATTAAAATAATTGGCTTTGCTTACTTAGTTTGAGACTTATTATTGATTAATTATTGTTATTCAGCCCCCTGAATACTTCACTCGGTTAAGATCAATTTTCCACTTAATATTTACCAACTGTCTGATTGGTTTTTATTTTTTTGACTTTCCTCATATCCTTATGTCAAACGCATCTACATCTCCTTCACAAAACACCATTAGCGCCCTTGATAAAGCCGAAATTTTGGCTCAAGCACTACCCTATATTCGTCGTTTTCATGGCAAAACCATGGTGATTAAGTACGGCGGGAATGCAATGACAGACCCAGCTCTTCAAGCGGCTTTTGCTGAAGATGTAGTGCTACTTAAACTGGTAGGTATTAATCCAGTCGTGGTGCACGGCGGTGGCCCTCAAATTGAATCGGTACTCAACCGATTAGGTAAAAAAGGGCAGTTTATTCAAGGTATGCGGGTTACCGACGCCGAAACTATGGAAGTAGTAGAGTGGGTGTTGGGCGGTGAGGTTCAACAAGATATTGTGGGCCTAATTAATAGTGCGGGGGGTAAAGCAGTAGGCTTAACTGGTCGCGATGGTGGCATGATTCGTGCTACCAAATTAAAAATGTTAGATAACACCGACCCCAATCTTGAGCATGATGTAGGCCAAGTAGGTGATATCGAGTCAATCGACCCAAGTGTAGTAAAAGCATTACAAGACGATGCTTTTATTCCGGTTATTAGCCCAATTGGTTTTGGCAAAAATAACGAAAGTTATAATATCAACGCTGACGTAGTTGCTGGTAAACTAGCGATGACACTCAATGCTGAAAAACTTTTGTTACTCACCAATACGGCTGGTGTGCTAGATAAAAATGGCACACTATTAACTGAATTAACCGCCCAGCGTATTGATGAATTATTTGCCGATGGCACTATTTCTGGTGGTATGTTGCCAAAAATTGCCGGCGCACTCGATGCAGCTAAGAGCGGTGTGCATTCTGTGCATATTATTGATGGTCGTGTTCCACATGCTTTATTACTTGAAATTTTAACTGACCAAGCATTTGGTACGATGATTAGCTCCAACTAAGTTATTGTTATATCAACAAAATAATGTGGCCTTTACAATAAGGCCACATTATTTAAAGAATCATTTTTTCTACCTTTGGATTATTTGGACCTAATATGACTGAGGTTTCTTCAACGACCGATAATAATGTCGATACTCCACCAGTTGAAACTGGCAAAAAACGTCCCAAACCAGGACAAAGGCGTATTCAAATATTACAAACCTTGGCTGCCATGCTTGAGCAGCCGGGTGCAGAACGCGTCACGACCGCTGCACTGGCCAAAAATTTAGAAGTGAGTGAAGCTGCTTTATATCGTCATTTTGCCAGCAAAGCTCAAATGTTTGAGGGTTTACTTGATTTTATTGAAGAAACCGTTTTATCTTTAATCAACCAAATTAAAGCAGCTGACCCTATTGATATAGATATTACAGGTCTAAGCCCCGAAGAGGTTTTATTAGCCGGTGAAGCGGGCCTGAGGCAAGCTAGTCGTATTACCTTTATGGTGCTACAGTTTGCCGAGAAAAACCCAGGTATGACAAGAGTCATGGTGGGAGATGCTTTATTAGGCGAGAATGACCGCCTGATGGACAGAATGAATTTGTTTTTTGACAAAATCGAATCGAGCCTCAGACAAAGTTTCCGTTTTTATGTGGCCGCTAAAAACCCAAGTAATACCCAAATAGAAGCTCAATTGCGTGCATCTGTTGCTATCTCATTTATTTTAGGTCGCTTACAACGTTTTTCTCGCTCTGAATTTAAACGCCTACCAACCGAGCATCTTGAGGCGAGCTTGAACATTATTTGT
>JALQUL010000161.1 GCA_023260735.1 Limnohabitans sp.
GGCCTTACCCCAACCGGTGTGACTCGCCGTCTTCGCTTGTCTCATCGCATTCCATCCGCGATGTCCAACACCGTGATCGAGCAAGGCCAGCAGCTATTGATTGGCGCCAATTGGGGCCACTACGGCGGAGGCCTGTATCGCCTCGGATTAGGCAATTTGCTTTTTTATGGCCCAAAAATAAAGTGACGGTGAGCTTATGGGATATCAATACAGATGGTGCTAGTTCTGTGATGGCATATGCAGAACCACAAAAACCAATATTGGAAAAGCCTAGTTTTGGCTTAGCAATACAATCAGAAATACCCGTTGGTGATCGATTTATAGAGGGGCCACTTATTCAGTGGGCCTATGCAAGAAGTGGTGACAAGGGCAATATTTCTAATATTGGTGTGATAGCCCGCAAAGCTGAATATTTGCCCTATATAAAAAGTGCTTTAAGCACTGACGCCGTCAAAAACTATTTGTCTTTTAGTGTGAAGGGCAATGTAACGCGTTATGATTTGCCTGGTATAGATGCAATTAATTTTGTTTGCGAGCAAGCTCTTGATGGCGGGGGGATGGCCTCTTTAAGAAACGATGCTTTGGGCAAAGGAATGGCACAAATATTATTATCAATGCCTATTAGAATGCCCAAAGGAATTGCTTAAAAACGAAGAGCCTTATTCAATTTGACCTGAGAAAGTGTTGGGTTCAGCGCTAGTTGCTTCATTTGAATGATGAAATGATGCCATGTCACGGACATTTTTTTGGACGGTGACGGCTGCGAATAAACTAAGTAAAAAGGCCATTGCGTAAAACCCTTTTTCGCTACTCGTTAAACTAGCATTCCATAATCCTATGGTTAATAACAAAATACTACTGCCTAAAGAGACCCAGCATAAACCATAATAAATACCAGAAACGGCAATACCATCTAAACGATCACGAACTGATTTTTGAAGCGAAACAGCAGAAAACAAACCATACATTAGAATGACCAAATAATAGCCTCTTTCGTTGAGTGCCATTGGTGAGTTCCATAGATCAATTAAATAAGTCAGAGCACCGATGAACAAAGCAGCCCAAGATGCGCCAATAAACGCCCCAGTTGGTTTTTGAAGTTGCACTTTCATAATAAGCTTTCAATAGTGATGACAAGTGCATCATAAAGCAGTTTTTAGCCAATGACTTAAAAAGCAGTGTTAGAGTTGATAGTATTATTTTTCTATACTAAATGGCTTAAAGTTCAAATAAATGCTAACTTTGCGTTTCAATATAAGTGCCAACTACATATTGCCATTGGCCATTAATCTTTTCGAATTGGCTTTTTTCTTGTAGCCGTTCGGTACGACCATTGATTTTGTAATAGGCAACAAATTCGACCATAGCTTTTAAAACACTGCTATTGTGTTGAATAATTCTAAGGCCTGTCCAAACGGTGTCATCAAGCATTAAGTCTTGTGGTCTAGTGCTGGCGTGCCAAGTGTTTTCAAGATAATGCTTCATGAGCGGGCGTTGCTCTAGAATTTGACTTCCAATAGCAAAAGCACTGTAGCGTGATCGCATTAAATTTAAGGCATGAGCAGGAAAATGATTGACGCCAAGTCCATCGTGCCAAATTTGGCAACATTTTGAATAAGATTTTTGATCATCTTTGGATTCACGGATACGGCAAGGACAAACAGAGTGATATAAATCAGTTGGCAAATTCAATTTCATAGCGGTGTGTAAGAGGCCGTTTCATATAACTCAAGCGGTAAACCATCAGGGTCGGCAAAAAACATAAATCGACTGCCTGTGTATTCATCTAGTCGTATTTCTTGTACGGCCACACCGTTGTGAATCAAGTGTATTCTTGATTGTTCTAAATTGGCTACCTTGAATGCCAAATGCCTAAGGCCACAAGCCTCTGGGTAGGAAGGACGTGAAGGTGAATCGGGAAATGAGAAAAGCTCAACTTGGCTACCATCGGGCATCGCCAAGTCGAGCTTGAAAGATTGTCTGGCCTCGCGGTAATTTTCAGCGATTACTTTTAACCCCAATATTTTGGTGTAAAAGTGTTTAGAGTTGGCATAGTTGCTAACAATAATGGCGGCGTGATGAATACCTAAAAGCGTCATGCTTAAAAAATTTATTTTGAGAAAGCCAGAGTTTAACTCAAAATAACTGAACTTAGACGGCGCCTGTAGGTCGCAACAATTGGGTCTTGAGGTGGAATTTTGCCTATTTCAACCTCTACTTTTGGAGGCTCAATAATTTCTAAAATAGACACATACCATTTACGAGCTAAGCCATCATTCCATTCTTTATTGCGCATTAATATTTCAAGTAATTCGTCCATAGCTGGAACAAATTGTTGATGAGCTACTAATAGTTGTGCTCTTTTAAAGCGAGCATCAAAATCACGTTTATTGGCATTAATTAAGTTTTCAAGAGCAGTAAACTCTTGTTGTGGTTCAGCAATAGCGAGCGCTATATCAATAGCGTCTAACCATCTGCCAATCGCTTCTAGTGGCGCAGATAGTCCTACCATTTTGGCAACGGGTTCAAAATAATTCTTGGCTCCAGCAAATTCACCCATTTGTAATGCCTTTTTAAGATAGGCAAAACGGGCTTTCTCATCAGATGGGTCAGTCGTAACTGCGAGACGCATTTTTTCGAGTATTTCGGCTTCGCTTAATACTTCTTCCTCTGGTTCTAGGGCTTCTTCTACAATGGCTTCATCGTTAGAGGCCGGTAGGTGTTTGTCTAAAAATGCCTTTAATTGACTTTCTGGCAAAGCACCTTGAAAACCGTCTACAGGTTTACCGTTTATCATCAGTACACAGGTCGGAATCGAACGTATCCCAAAAGCTTGCGATAATTCTTGTTCTTCATCTGAATTAATTTTGGCTAACAGAAAACGACCATGGTAGTCGGCTTCCAATTTCTCTAAAATTGGACCAATGGTTTTACAGGGACCGCACCATGGGGCCCAAAAATCCACTAAAACAGGGGTGTTCATGGAAGCAGCAACGACTTCTTGATCAAAATTTTCAATAGTTATGTTTTTCATGTGTGAAATAATCGGGGTCAAACCTTAAAATTCAAGTGTCTTATGATAACAAGGTCTAAGAATGTGGATGCTCTAATTTTTACATCATTTAATTGAATGGTTGAAATTTTGTTTCCGATTAGAGGAGGTAAGGTTTTTTGATGGCATGCGTCTTCATTTGATGACCCAGACTTATTCCAGAAAAATCGGTTTGTTTTGATAGATACGCAAGCTGTTGTGGTGAACCAAGCAAATCATTTGTCCTATTATTTTATTATTTTTAAACTTTTACAGTCCTACTATTGGCTGTTTTTTTATTTATGACCACAAATCAATCTATGCAAAACCGCTCAAATTTGCGCCAACACTATGCCAGCGATTTAGCAGGCCAACAAGTCGCTATTGTCATGGGATCAAATAGTGATTGGGAAACCATGCAAGGCGCCGCAGAAATTTTGCAACAATTTGGCATTATTCATAGTGCGAGGGTGGTTTCGGCACATCGTATGCCAGATGATTTATTTGCCTTTGCACAAGCTACGCAAGATGCGGGTCTTAGCGCCATTATTGCCGGAGCCGGCGGCGCCGCCCATTTACCTGGAATGTTGGCTGCTAAAACCATCGTGCCGGTATTGGGTGTACCAGTGGCATCTAGGCATTTACAAGGTGTCGACTCTTTACATAGTATTGTGCAAATGCCTAAAGGCATACCCGTTGCCACCTTTGCAATTGGTACAGCAGGGGCAGCCAATGCCGCCTTATTTGCCGTGGCCATGTTGGCCACCCAAGACACAAAATTAGCTCAGCAACTCAATGAGTTTAGAGATCGTCAAACCGAAGTGGCAAGAGCGATGACTTTGCCCAAAACAGGAACTACATTATGAGCGTAAGCACTAAAGCATTATTACCTGGCCAAAACGACAACGGACAACAAACCACCTTGGGTGTTATGGGCGGAGGGCAGTTAGGACGTATGTTTGTCCACTCTGCACAGCAAATGGGCTACTTTACAGCGGTATTAGATCCAGATGTGAGTAGTCCTGCAGGTTGGGTCAGTCACTATCATATTGAAACTGATTATTTAGATCAAGATGGTTTGGCACAACTTATGCAGCGTTCGGTCGCCATTACCACCGAGTTTGAAAACGTTCCTGCACCGGCGCTCTACACTTTAGGTGGGCACAGGACAGTGGCTCCTTCTGCAAAATCGGTGGCTATTGCACAGCACCGAGTCAAAGAAAAAACACATTTCAAAAACTGTGGTGTCGCCTGCGCACCCTTTCAAGCTATTGAGTCGCAAGAGCAATTAAGGCTTGCGATGAGTCACACCGATTGGTTTCCTGCTATTTTAAAAACCTCAAGTATGGGGTATGACGGTAAGGGACAAGTGACAGTGGTAAGCCCAGACGACTTAGCTGCTGCATGGAACAGTTTAAAAAATGCCGATGCCATTCTTGAAAAAAAATTAGATTTAGCATTTGAGTGTTCGGTGATTGTGGTGAGAGGCTTTGATGGGCAGATGGTGCATTTTCCGGTGCAAAAAAATCTGCATCGCAACGGAATATTAGCGGTTACAGAAGTTTATGAAAACGCTATTCATCCTGAAATAGCAGACAAAGCAGTGCATTCCGCTAAGGCAATTGCGCAAGGCCTCGATTATGTAGGGGTTTTATGCTTAGAGTTTTTTGTTTTAGCTAATGGTGAGTTGGTCGTCAATGAGATGGCTCCAAGACCTCATAACAGTGGTCATTACACTATGAATGCTTGTGACGTGTCGCAATTTGATTTGCAAGTCAGAAGTTTAGCGCGCTTGCCTTTGGTTCAGCCAAGGCAGCATAGCCCTGCCATTATGCTTAACATTTTGGGAGACTTATGGTTTAAAAATTCAGCTGAAACAGCCAAAACTCCTGCCTGGGCCGAAGTATTAGCTTTGCCAGGTTGTCATTTGCATTTATATGGTAAGTTAGAGGCGAGAAAAGCACGAAAGATGGGCCACTTAAATATTACTGCAGCCACCACAGACCAAGTCAAACAAGTCGCACTTCGAGCTTGCGAGATTTTGGGAATTGAGGCTTTTTAATACCCACCATGATGTCAATCAATCGCAATTTAGAACTGGAAATAGAAAAGGCAGCCCAAATTTTAGCCACAGGAGAGTTGGTGGCTATACCGACTGAAACTGTCTATGGTTTGGCAGCAAATGCACAACAAGATGCTGCAGTTGCGAAGATATTTGTCGCAAAAGGAAGGCCAGCCAATCATCCTTTAATTGTGCATGTTCTTGAGGCCTCCGATGCTGATTATTTTGCATCGGAAATTCCTGATTTTGCTCAAAAATTAATGCAAGCCTTTTGGCCTGGGCCACTCACTGTGATTGTTCCCAGAAAAAAAAATAGGGCAACAGCGGCCGCAGGAGGGCATGATTCTGTTGGGCTTAGAAGCCCGTCACACCCTGTCGCAAGAGCTTTGTTAAAACAGTGTGCATTGTTGGGTGTAAAGGGGTTGGCTGCACCAAGCGCCAATTTATTTGGCAAGGTGAGCCCTACCAACGCTCAACATGTGAGGGCAGATTTCCCCGCCAATTTATATGTCCTTGATGGGGGTGAGTGTAGTGTTGGCATAGAGTCCACCATTGTGGACTGTACCCGTCAAGCACCGGTTTTATTACGTCCTGGCATGATCAGTGCAGATCAAATTGAACAAACAACAGGCCTACGCTTAATACTCAATGCCGACCTTAAAGTGCTAGGAAAAGAGGCCCCAAAAGCATCTGGTACCCTTGAGTCTCATTACGCACCTAAAGCCAAATTGAGATTGTTTTCAAAAAAACAATTGGCAGATGAAATAGTTAAATACGCTGATCAAAAATTGTTAAATTTAATCGGGATTTATTCCACTTTGCCAAATAGCAAAATAGAGAGTATTATTTACCGCTTAATGCCTGATGATGCAGCTCAATGTGCCCATGATTTATTTTCTATATTAAGAGATTTTGATCAATACGCTGTAGAGGAAATTTGGGTTGAAAATGTTCCTGATTTATCAGAATGGGCAGGAGTAAAAGACAGATTAAAAAGAGCCGCAGCATCAGCATAAGATAAATAAAATGCAATGCTAGGGGTTGAGATAATGCGACAAAATAAGACGGTAGCAGTATTTGGGGCTATACTGCTACTTCAGATGTTTCAAGGAGTAATAGCTCAAACTAAGACTGAAAAAAATTCTATTAGTTTTTCTGATCAAAAGTTAATTCGATTAGCTACAGTTGAGTGGCCACCCTATAATGGTTTGTTTTTACCCCATGAAGGACTTATTACTAAAACTGCTAGCTTAGCTGCAAAAGCAGCCAATTACCGTTTATTAACTGCGTACGATGAATGGTCTAAAAGTTTATCTAAAGGTCGTACAGATCCTGGTTTCGAGGGGGTATTTTCTTTGTATCATACACCTGAGCGAGAAAAAAATTGTTATTTATCTGATCCAGTCGGTGTTAGTGTCATAGGAGTTGCAAGTTTAAAATCAAATCCTATACGTTGGAAAGTTATTTCAGATTTAACTAAGTATAAATTAGGCGTGGTTTCAGGTTACTCCAATGGTGATATTTTCGATAAAGAGGTTGCAGAAAATAGACAAAAGGTAGAGGAATCAATAAGTGATGCTGTTAATATTGAGAAATTAATGACAGGAAAAGTAAAAGGTATAGTCATAGACAAAAATGTACTCCAGTATATGCTTTCAATAAGAACGGCGAATAAACCTGTAGTTTTTGACTCGAACTCACTTTCTGAAAACAATATTCACATTTGTTTTAAACGAACTCCGAAAGGAATGGTGATTCGAGATGATTTTAATA
The DNA here is from genome assembly GCA_023260735.1 of Limnohabitans sp. Lineage (GTDB taxonomy): Bacteria > Pseudomonadota > Gammaproteobacteria > Burkholderiales > Burkholderiaceae_C > JALQUL01. Next base: position 6,867 of record JALQUL010000161.1, read on the forward strand.
AAGGACTTAAAACCCTAGACTTAGAAAAAGTAGAAGCTGACTACATCAAACTGTTTAAATATGATTGATGAATAATATGAAAAAATTGCTCACTGGATTCTCTTTATTGATATTGTTTTGGGTTCATGGAAATTTGTTAGCCCAAAATACGGGTTCTGAAACCAATGTTTATACTAATGAAAAAATCATTCGACTCGCTACACTAGAATGGCCACCCTATAACGGTTTGTTATTACCGCAAGAAGGTATTGCGACACGAGTTGCAACTTTAGCTGCAAGGGCTTCTGGCTACCGTTTATTAACATCTTACGATGAGTGGACTAAAACAGTAGAAAAGGGTATGAATAGTACCGGTTTTGATGGTTTTTTTCCAGAATATTTCACCAAAGAAAGAGAGCAGTCTTGTCATTTGTCTCAATCAATTGGTACTAGTTTATTAGGTGTTGCTACATTAAAAAGAAATGCTTTTAATTGGAATGATATGTCTGACCTTAGCGTTTATACCTTAGGGGTAGTTGATGGTTATTCCAACGGTGAAACATTTGATAATTTGGTAAAAGATAAAAAACAGTTAGTTGAGTTAGCCCCTAGTGATGCAGCTAATACACAAAAATTGTTACAAGGAAAAGTCAAGGGTATCGTTATTGATCGAAATGTGCTGCGTTACACCTTGTCTCGCTTAAAAACCAAAGAGGTAGTCGTGTTTAATCCCAAGCCTATTGCCGAACTTACCTTGCATGTTTGTTTTCAAAAGACTGCTAAAGGTAAAAAATTAAAAGAAGAATTTGACGGCGGACTTAAACAGATCAATTTAAAAAGAGCAGAAGCCGAATACTTGAATTTATTTAGATATGATTAATTTTTAAATCGTCACACCTTATATCTTGCAATACGATTATGGGGATAAAAAAAGCATCTGATCTCAGATGCTTTTTTTGAGCTTAATTAAGATGAACTAATAATAAGTTTTGGAATGGCGGTGACATATTGCCATTTAGCATTAGGATGGTTATTGGACAATTGTTGTTTGACTTCTTGTTCAATATTCCAAGGCAAAATTAAAACATAATCGGGTTGGCTTGCGACTAATTGTTCTTCATTCACAATTGGAATACGTGAGCCAGGCATAAATTTACCTTGTTTACCTGGGCTACGGTCAACTACTAATTTTACTAAGTCGGTGCGAACTCCTGCAAAGTTAAGCAAGGTATTACCTTTGGCAGCTGCACCATAAGCTGCCACTACCTTGCCTGCCTCTTGCGCATCTAATAAAAAACGCATCAGGTCACGTTTAATACGCAATGCGTCGGCTTGTGTTTGACTATAGTAAGCACTAGTTTTAATACCTGCTCTAAGTTCACGGTTTAACAATTGTCCTACTGAGTCTTGAATAGGGTGGGCGTTTGAGCTGAGCTTTTTAGCAAATACACGCAAGCTACCACCATGAGTGGGTAATTCTTGTACATCAAAAACTTCAAGGCCATTGGCTTTAAAAATTTGAACAACTGCAGTGAGTGATAAGTAAGAGTAGTGTTCGTGATAGACCGTATCAAACTGTGCAAATTGTACCAAGTTCATTAAGTGCGGAAACTCAAAAGTGGCTACGCCATCAGTTTTTAATAAAGTGGCAAAACCACCTACAAAATCATTAATATCGGGGACATGGGCCAAGACATTATTGGCTGCCATTAAATCGGCTGATTTACCTTGACCGGCTAATTGCTGGGCAATTGCTACACCAAAAAACTCTTCTACAATTTCAATGCCTTTGGCTCTAGCTGCCTCAGCTGTACTATGAGTGGGCTCTACTCCATAACAAGGCACACTAGCTTGCTTAAAGTATTGCAATAAATAGCCATCATTGGCTGCCACTTCAACTACACAGCTTTGTTCGGTGAGCTTCAACCTTGAACACATATCAGCGGCATAACGTTCGCAGTGTTGCAACCAGCTACTAGAAGCAGAGCTAAAGTAACCATATTCGGGAGAGAAAAACTCTTCACGGTCGGCAAAGTCTTCGGTTTGTACTAACCAGCAAGATTCACAAACTGCTACTCGTAGCGGATACCAACGTTCTGGTTTGACCAATTGCGCTTCGGTCATATAAGAGTTGGAGGGCGGGGATGCACCTAAATCAACAAAAGGTAATTTCACTTCGGCATGGCAATGACGACATTTCATACAGATAATCCTTTAAAAGAAGGGCTGAGCATAGGGCGATTTTTATCGTTTTCAGAAAGCTCGGCAAAAGGGAGTGGCCATTCAATAGCCAATACAGGGTCGAGTGGATTTAAACCATCAGCGCACTGCGGTGCAAATCGTTCGGTGTGTAAATAAAGTAGTTCACAGTCGTCAGTGAGGGTTTGAAAACCGTGAGCAAAACCGTCCGGTATATAAAAACTTTTATGATTTTGTGCCGATAAAGTCGTGCCATACCATTTTAAATAAGTGGCAGATTGGGGGCGTAAATCGACAGCTATATCAAATACTTCACCTTTGATGCAGGTGACAATTTTAGTTTCAAGATGAGGGGGGTGCTGAAAGTGCATACCTCTTACACTGCCTTTGGCTTGTGTTTGAGTTCGATTCATTTGTACGATTGGTTTTTGAAGACCACAAGCCTGCCATTCATCTTGACAGAAAAAACGCTCAAACCATCCACGTGAGTCACCAATAGGTTTTCGTTCGACAATGAACAAATCCTTTAAAGGAGTAGGCAATATTTCAAATCGATTAGTCATTTTGGCAGGCGGTTTGATAAGTTTGAATATCTCGTAGGCAGAGCTCTTTCGCACTAGCTCCGGCCATAAAGTGGCGATACCAATCAAGTGTCATGGTGACGGTTTGGGCTAAATTAAATACCGCTTGTTGACCTAAATGAGTACGTGATAATGAGGCATCAAGCAATAACAAGCCAGCCTCATGCGGGCCTTCATTACCGTCTCCCCAGGTGACTTGGCCTTTACCAAAGGCTTTTTGTGCCAGTTCAATCACTTGCCTAACTGATCCCGCTTCGTGTGTGTTAGGACCAAAATTCCAGGCAGCTTCCAAAGAATTAGATGTGTTTTGGTAGGCTTGTTCGGCCAGTAATAAATAGCCGCATAAGGGCTCTATAACGTGTTGCCAAGGGCGCACTGCCGCTGGGCGACGCACACTAAGTGCTTGACCATTGGACCATGCTTTAACGGCATCAGGAATAATGCGATCGGCTGACCAATCTCCACCCCCAATTACATTACCAGCACGAGCGCTGACTAGCTGAACACCTTGATTGAGAAAAAATGAACGGCGATAGCTGCTAATCACAATCTCACAAGCTGCTTTACTGGCGCTGTAAGGGTCGTAGCCACCTAAGGGGTCAGATTCACGGTAAGGATGCACCCACTCGCGATTTTCGTAAACTTTATCGGTGGTAATAGCTACGATGGCTTTTAAGTTAGTACAAAAACGAGCCGCGTCCAAAACATGAGCTGTACCCATTACGTTGGCATTAAAGGTGCCAATCGGATCTTGGTAAGACAAACGAACCAAAGGCTGGGCCGCTAAATGCAAAATAATTTCAGGATTAACCGATTGGATGATTTCAGCTGTGCGCTTGGCATCTTGAATATCCACCACATGATGCTGACTAGGGCTGGGGTTGAGCAAATCAAATAAATTGGGCTGGGTATTAGGGGCAAGAGCCAGTCCAGTGACATTGGCACCTAGAAGATTGAGCCAATGCAATAACCAACTGCCCTTAAAACCGGTATGCCCCGTTAATAAGACTTGTTTGCCCCGCCAAAAATCTGGATTGGGAAGTGCTGAGCGCATTTTTACTCCCAGACTTTCCAAGGAGCCTTGTTTTTACTCCATAAATCTTCAAGTAAATTTTTATCGCGCAAGGTATCCATGGGTTGCCAAAAACCTTCGTGATGATAAGCCATCATATGACCTTGTTTTGCCAATGTTTCTAGGGGTTTTGATTCCCAAGGAGTTTGATCATCATCGATGTAATCAATGACTTTAGGATTGAGTACAAAAAAGCCACCGTTAATGGCTCCACCATCGCCTGGTGGTTTTTCGGTGAAGCCCATCACCTGCCCCAGTACTTGGCTCGACATATTCAGCGCTCCATATCGGCCTGGAGGTTGTACCGAGGTAATAGAAGCTAACTTGCCATGATCTTTATGAAATTTTAGTAAGGCTGTAATGTCCACATCAGAGACGCCATCACCATAGGTAAAACAAAAAGCTTCTTCATCTTTTAAATAATCTGCCACACGTTTTAAACGACCACCTGTTAAAGTGTGTTCACCAGTATCAACTAATGTAACGCGCCAAGGTTCAGCATGTTGATGATGTACTTCCATTTTATTGGCCTGCATATCAAAGGTCACATCTGACATATGCAAAAAATAATTGGCAAAATATTCTTTGATGACATAGCCTTTATAACCACAACAAATCACAAAATCACGAATACCATGATGAGAATAAATTTTCATGATGTGCCACAAAATAGGCTTACCACCAATTTCAATCATTGGTTTCGGTTTTGTAGCTGATTCTTCGCTAATACGAGTTCCAAGACCACCGGCTAAAATGACTGCTTTCATAGTTTCACAATAATAGTAAAAGTGTAGGGCACCCAATAAGGCAAGGTATGCCTTATTGGGTGGTTAAAAATTACTGGCTTAAACGCTGCCAAGCCTCTTGATATTTGGCTGTAGTTGCAGCAATGACGTGTTCTGGTAATTGGGGTGCTGGGGCGGTTTTATTCCATGGTTGGCTCTCTAACCAGTCCCGTACAAATTGTTTGTCGTAACTAGGTGGGTTTTGCCCTTCTTGATAACTTTCTGCAGGCCAAAACCGCGATGAGTCGGGGGTTAATACCTCATCCATTAATACCAATTGATCTTGATCATCGAGGCCGAATTCAAATTTAGTATCGGCAATAATGATGCCTTTTTTTGCAGCAATTTCGCGGGCTGCACTATAAATTTGTAAACTCAAGTCGCGAATTTTGGTGGCCAGTGGTAAACCAATCATTTCAACAGTTTTTTCGAAAGTGATGTTTTCATCATGTTCCCCCATTTCTGCTTTGGCTGCAGGGGTGTAAATTGGCTCTGGAAGTTGACTTGCGTTTTTTAAGCCCGCAGGCAGTGCTACACCACACACGCTTTGGGATTCTTGATATTCTTTCCAGCCACTGCCAGCCAAATAACCACGTACCACAGCTTCTACTGGAATAGGCCGGAGGCGTTTGACCAACATAGAGCGGCCTATCACTTGTGGTAAGTCGGTTGGGCTCACCACACTTTCTGGGGCGTCCCCTGTTAAATGATTAGGACAAATATGACCTAATTGAGCAAACCAAAACAAGGCCATTTGCGTAAGAAGGGCACCTTTTCCAGGAATAGGCTCACCCATTACCACATCAAAAGCACTTAAGCGATCGGAGGCAACCATTAAAATTCGGTCAGTACCCACAGCATAGTTATCTCTGACTTTACCTCGGGCTAATAAGGGCAGTGAAGACAATTGTGAGGTGTGAATAGCGGAAAGTGCAGTCATGGTGTAAAACAAGCAGTCGGAGTAAAAAGATCAGTGGATAGTCTAATTATCGGTTGAAATTGATCATTTATGAGTTAAAAAGTCTAAAAAATGGATAAAACAAGCCCTTGATGTCCCTCAAATGAGGACGAGACAACTCTAAAGTGTATTCATTTTAGTGACTTAAGTGGTTAAGCCAATCAAATAGTGAGATGAATTGACGTATATTTTTCCATCAAAATTAATTAATTGGTTTTTAAAATGATGCTCTTGAATAACTGGCAACATAATTCAAAACTTGCCGCCAAGCTACCAATAAAATTGAGGACTTGGCTAATGGTTAATTCATAGTCGCGACTATGTTTAAAAATTATTACACGTGGTTATATCGTGTATTTGCCATGAGGCTTGTCAATGGTTATGTCAGAGTCTTCTTGATTTTAAACTAATCTAAGACATCTATTTTGATCGCACTTTATCACTATCAGGAATGTCTAAAAATATTTGAAAGTAGTTTTAGGGCTGCAATTATCGACTATCTTTAAGAGTTTCTGTAAAACTCAAGGTATGCAGAGATTCCTTAGCTTAATTTATTTTCATAATTTCTACTGAGTCCAATTCAAACGGTATAACGGATTTGGCTTTTTTAAAGTAATCTTTCAAATGTCGATTGACTGGAATGATTGAAATAGTGAAAATTGGTAAATCTTGTCGATTTTCAAACTCAAAAATATTTTTTTCTTTTAAATCTTTTAGTTCAATAATTTTTTTGCTTTTACCATATGTAACAAGAACATCAAAATCTACGTCATGATTAATTGATGTAGTATGAAGAATAAATTGAAATTTTTGAGGTAGATTGTGATTAAAAACTAAAACCACATTTTCTTTGAAATGTACATTACTTGATTGAACTTTTTGATTACCAAGAGATAAATGTTTTGCAGTTTTGTATTCACACAAAGGTTGAAAATTCTGACTTTCAATAACTTGAGGGTTCATGAAGTCGGTCGCTATACCTTGGGTATATTGAATTGGGGTATACCGATCAAATAAACCAGTGATTTTTTTAATAACAGGCAGGGTTGATGTATTTTTAAAATCAACTTTGATGTTCGACTCCTGCATAGGCCTTGGAATTTTTTTATTATCTAAAAAGTAATTAATTTTAGATAAGTGTTGTTGTGCTCTTAAATAAAGAGAGGGATCTGAAATTTCAGGAAACGATATAAAAAGGGTATATCCTTTATTATGCTTAGTCGTAGCAAGACTTTGACCATTGGAATATTGATTAAAATAATTTTGTGTTTCTTGAATAGCCCATTTACCCGCGTCACAATATCCAGATGTCTCAATTGTGATACCTTTAAAGCCCATAGATCTAATAATATCTAGTTGCTCATTCATTGGTAATAGAGCTAAATGGCTATAAAACCAGTCACCCTCTCTCCAACGCATTCCTCCAAAACTCAACTTGAGATGAGTTGTATGTATAAAGGCGAGAGAATGAGCGAAAACATCCATTGAGTATTTTTTTTCATCACCAGGATATTCTTGATAAGGAAATTGAAAAATCGCCGAACCAGTGGGCAACTGTTTTTCTATAGATTGAAAAAACTCCCTATCATGCTGATATTGAGAACCTTGTGGTGCAAGAAATTTAGAAAAAATGGGTGATTGATCTAAAACAATAAAAACTACAGTGGCTAAAACAATGAGATACCGGTAAATTTGATGTTGAACTTTGGCAAAGATAAGATCAAAAAGAATGGTTAAACTAATAATAGCAAAACAGGCAATATAAATGCTAACTCGGTTCCATCCCCTTGCCGTAGAACTAATTAATAATGAGTACAGACTTACCAATCCACCCATTGATGCAAATAATGTAAAAAATAAAATAAATAAACCAGATATTAAAATTCGTGGATCTGATAATAAAGTTGAGTTACTTTTATTTCTATTAAGTACATTAGATAATAAATTACTAATACTAATAATTAAACCAATACAAGTTAATATTCCTAAGCTAGCAGTTGCATTTTCGTTTGCATAAGCACTTTGTAAATAAAAGAAATCACTTAATTCTCTAAATTTAGCAAGAACATGATATCCGGCTGGTATAAACAATTGGCTAATTTTAAAAGCATAAAGCTCAGACTCCATTGGAAGACGGTTTAAATTTTCGTAGTTATATCCATTTTTATAAACAAAATATAATGTTGGGATAAGATTAATAATAACACTACTAATTATGCAAGTGAAAGATGCTCCAATTAATAATATGGATTGAATTAAATTTTTATTCTTAAAATAAATAATAAAAAAGCAAAAAATAAAACCAAATAAAGCAAATAAAGTATAATATCCACCAAAAAATGGTAGTAAAAATAAATATAAAGTATATTTTAAATTATTTTTAATAAATATACCTTTAGTAAAGTCATAGTTAATTATTTTATAATAAATAAAAATATATGCTGGTGCGACAAAATACCAAGTAAAAAATATATGACTTAATCTTAAAAAGTGATAGGCAATTAAAGCATAACAAACGCTACCAATAAAGGCTGAAAGTTGGCTAATTTTTAAAGCTCTTAATAATAAATAGGTAGTTATAAAAATAACAATAAAACCTAAAATGAAATAACTATTAACAGCAAATATTAAAGATCCAGTTAAGTGTGCAATAGTATTAATTATTAAATAATTTAAAAAATCTGATTGTGGAGTTTCAGTAAAGTCAGATATCCAAGGAAAACCCATTCTCTCATTGGTATTCATCCATACACCTTCAAACGCTCTTTGAAGATTGATTAAAAATGCAACTCCATCACCATAATAAATCCCAGGTACATTGGTACTGAGATGATAAAAATCTTTACCAAAAATTAAAATGGATGATAACAATCCAATAAATATACTTCCAAATATTAAAAAATATTTATCGATTTTTAATAAATTTTTTATTGAATTCATATATTATGGATAACAGAGCAAAGATGGAGTATTAATTTTATAAGTTAAATATTGCTTTAACTCAGTTGAAGAATTATTTTTAAATTCATTAAATTGATATAAATTAAAATTATCTGTTTCAATAATTTTCGGTAAATTAATATTTAATTTTTTAAAATTACAATAATTATTTTTATCAATGATCAAATATTGAATAGATTGTTGATTTGCAAAATTAATTTGTTCACTAAAACTTAAATGAGACAATGTAATTAAAATATTTTCATTTATGTTTTGTAAATTATGAATAGAAGTTTGGAGTCTATTTTGAATAAAAAGATTTTTTCTTGCCAAATCTTTATTGGTAGATAAGTTGTTAATTGGCAAAACTAATATATTCAAATTTTTCTTTTTATTTATATTTGAAGTGTTTATATGATTAATAATCTGATTTATATCAGAACTTTCTTTAGTTAGTTGTTGTTTCTCAGTTCGAGAATGTCTTGGTGATTGATCATAAAAACCAAATAAAAAAGTAGTAATTAATAAAATAATAAAATATTTATATTTTAAATTTTTTACTAAATGATTAAATATCTCAACTAATACGATAAAACAAATAAAATTAATAAAAACACTAGCTCTGAACCATTCAAGTGTAAAAGCTGGATTTTGATACGATATAAATGCTGACAAAGAACCAGTAGTTGTCAAAGTTAAAATAAAAATAATGAGCGCAAAAGATTTTTGTATGATTAAATCTAAGGAGTTTTCATTTAAATTTTTATTAAATGAATAATGTATAGATTTTAGTAAGATATACAGTAAAATAAAAGATGATAAAAAACCAAGAGAAGCTACATTATTATCATTATTTAAAATATAGTCTTGTTGATAAGTATTGCTAATATCAGCTAATAATTTTATATGATGATTAATATTTGGTAAAAACAATTGAGTAATTTTAAATTGATAAGCTTCAATTTCACTAAAACTCAATCCATTATTTTGATCGAAATAAAAAAAATATAAATTAAATTGATAGGTAATATATATTTGTGTTAAAAAAATTAAAGGTAATACAGCTAATAATCTAGGAATAGATTTTTTTTGGATAAATTTTAAAATAACAATAGTTGATAAAAGTAAAAACCATCCTAATAAAGCAAATTGTAAATTAATAAATGAATTAAAAAAGCAATAAATATATAAAATATAATAGTATTTATTACCTTTCGGT
>JALQUL010000433.1 GCA_023260735.1 Limnohabitans sp.
ATAGTTTATTGACTGCTTCACTTGACGAAACCGCATCTGCCTATGGTTTATTAGCCCAAGAAGTCAAGGTCAGCCCAGATGGTTTAAATGCAACTTTTGTATTGCGGTCTAATGCCAAGTTTCATAATGGTCAAGCCGTAACAGCTCAAGATGTTTTGTATAGCTTTGACACTTTAAATGGCCCCTTTACTTCGCCAGGCTATAAAACCTTATTAGCAGATGTGGCCAGTGCCAAGGTGCTTAATCCAAGTACGATTGTTTTTTATTTTAAAAAGGCCAACCGAGAGTTGCCATTAACTGTGGGCAGCTTGCCTATTTTCAGTCGTAGTTGGGGGTTTGATAAATCCACCCAAAAAAACAAACCTTTCGATCAAATTATTCAAGACCCGCCAATTGGCAGTGGTCCCTACAAAATTGGTACTTTCCAGTGGGGTAAAGACATTACATATATTAAAAATAAAAGTTATTGGGCAAAAGATTTAAATGTGCGTAAAGGCCATTTTAATTTTGACAAAATTACCGTCAAAATTTACAAAGACAACACCGCCAGATTAGAAGCCCTAAAAGCTGGAGAGTTTGATTTAATGCGATTTTTTTCGGCAGGTGATTGGGCCCGCCGAGTAAATGGTAAACGTTTTGAAAGTGGTGAATTGGTCAAAAAAGAGTTTGCCCATCAATTGCCTAGTGGGTTTCAAAGTTATGTTTTCAATACTAGAAAACCATTGTTGCAAGATGTGAGGGTAAGGCAGGCTTTGGGCTTGGCCTTAGATTTTGAATGGATGAATCGGCAGCTTTTTTATAATTCCTATGCGAGGGTGAACGGTATGTTTGGCAATACCGATTGTCAAGCCACAGGATTACCCAGTCCTCAAGAACTCCAAGTGTTGCAAGCTTTTAAAAATAATCCCCAGTTACCAACAGCAGTTTGGGGACCTATGGCTCTAGCCCCAAGAACCGATGGTCAGTTTAGTTTACGTCAAAATTTGCGTCAAGCTAAACAACTATTAGCCGATGCAGGCTGGACGGTACAAAATGGTGTGCTTAAAAATGCAAAAGGTCAAGTATTTAGTCTTGAATATTTAGACAGCAGCGAAAGTTCTATTCGAGTAATTAGTCCTTGGATGAGAAACCTAGAAAAACTAGGTGTGCAATTACAGTTTAGAAGTGTTGATTTTTCTTTATATCAACAAAGACTACAAAAATTTGATTTTGATATTACTTCGATTGCTTACGGTGGTACTCACAATCCTGGGCAAGAATATGTCGAAATGTTCGGTAGTAAAGCTGCCGACATTGAAGATTCGAGTAATTTGTCTGGCTTAAAAAATCCTGCAATTGATGCATTGTTAAATCAAATGACATCTGCATCTTCTTTAGAGGAGTTAAAGCCTATTTGTAAAGTTTTAGATAGGTCAGTGGCTCATTTGCACCTTATGGTGCCGCAGTGGTTTGGAAACAGCCACAGGATGGCCTATAACGCACAGCGTTTAACTTTCAATCCCACAGTACCTCCTTATATTTCAGGTGAAGGCTGGGTGATTGAAAACTGGTGGAGCAAATAAGCATGCTAGGCTATATCTTCAAAAGATTGTTACTCATGATTCCAACCCTGTTTGGTGTTTTGGTACTTACCTTTGTTATTTTGCAATTTGTGCCAGGCGGCCCTGTTGAGCAATATCTTGCCCAAGCCAAAGAGGGTGTTGGTGCTAGTACAGAGGGTGGTGGTAGTGGTAGTATTTATCGTGGTTCTCAAGGCATGGACGAAAAACGTCTAGCTGAAATCAAAGCTTTATATGGTTTTGACAAATCAGCTCCAGAGCGATTTTGGCAAATGCTGGTGCAGTTTTCAAGCTTTGACTTAGGCAGAAGTTTTTATCAAAACAAAGATGTGGCTGAACTTATTTTTGAAAAACTGCCGGTGTCAATTACCTTGGGTTTATGGACTTTTTTAATTAGCTACGGAGTGGCTATACCTTTGGGTATTCGCAAGGCGGTTAAAGCAGGTAGTCGTTTTGATTTAATCACCACTTTTATCGTTTTATTAGCCTATGCTTTACCTGGCTTTATTTTGGGTGTGGCTTTGCTAGTGGTGTTTGGTGGTCAGTTGCAATGGTTTCCTTTACGTGGTTTAGTTTCTAGTAATTGGGCCGATTTATCTTGGCCAGCCAAAATAGTCGATTATTTATGGCATATTGTTTTGCCTATTACTTCTATGGTGCTTGGTAGTTTTGCAGGCATAACAATGCTCACAAAAAATTCATTTTTAGAAGAAATTAGAAAACAATATGTGTTGACTGCCAGAGCCAAAGGTTTGTCTGAACAACAGATTCTAAGAAAACACGTGTTGCGTAATGCTCTTTTACCTATTATGACGGGTTTTCCAGCTGCCTTTATTGGTGCATTTTTTGGTAGTTCATTGTTAATAGAAACTTTATTCTCTTTAGATGGCCTAGGGCTTTTATCTTATGAGGCGGTGATTAGACGAGATTACCCCGTCGTAATGGGTACTTTATTTTTGTTCACTTTAATCGGTTTATTGACAAAGTTGATATCAGATTTGTCATATGTATGGGTAGACCCAAGAGTTAAATTGGATTAATGCATGAGCAATAATAATCTTCATCACTTTAAAAGATCTTCTTCATTGAAGCGAGCCTGGTTACAGTTTAAAAAAAATAGACTTGGGTTTTATAGCCTTTATTTATTAATTGTTTTAGTTTTACTAAGTTTGGTTGCCGAGCTCGTCTCTAATGACAAACCCTATTTGGTTAGCTATGAGGGGCAGTGGTATGTGCCACTTGTGCAAGATTACCCAGAAACTGTTTTTGGTGGTGATTTTTCCACCCCTACCGATTATCTCGATCCTTTTATTCAAGAACAGTTTTCTAAACCAGGTAACTGGGCTATTTATGCACCCAATCCCTATGGTCAAAAAACTCTGCATTATTTTGCAAAACTACCTAATCCTGCGCCGCCCAGTACTGACAATATTTTAGGAACTGACGATAGAGGTCGTGATTTATTTGCACAACTTTTATACGGTTTTAGAGTGAGTATTTTGTTTGCACTGGCTTTAACTCTTAGTGGTGTTGTGTTGGGTATTTTGATTGGTGCTATTCAGGGATATTTTGGTGGAAAACTAGACCTTTATACCCAGCGGTTTTTAGAGGTTTGGGGATCAATGCCAGAACTGTATTTGCTGATTATTTTTAGTGCTATTTTAAAGCCTAGCGTCATGCTATTGCTTATTTTACTAAGCCTGTTTGGGTGGATGGGATTGTCCGATTATGTGCGAGCCGAATTTTTGCGTAACCGTCAGCTCGACTACGTAAGAGCGGCTAAAGCACTTGGTTTGAGTCATTTTCAAATTATGTGGCGCCATATACTACCCAATAGTTTAACTCCGGTGATTACATTTTTACCCTTTAGAATAAGTGGCGCTATTTTAGGTTTAACTGCTCTAGATTTTTTGGGTTTAGGTGTACCACCAGGGACCCCTTCACTTGGGGAGCTATTGGCTCAAGGAAAAAATAATATTGATGCCTGGTGGATTTCATTGTCTGCTTTTGTAGTGCTTACTGTCACACTGTTGTTATTAACCTTGGTAGGTGATGCTCTGCGTGATGCCTTAGACCCTAGAAAGGCACAATCATGAGTACGATGTTATTAGATGTCCAAAACCTTTCTATTCAAATAGGTCCAGCAACTGTTTTGCACCCCTTAAGTTTTCGATTAAATGCGGGTGAAAAATTAGGTCTATTAGGTGAATCAGGTTCTGGTAAAACCATCACAGGTTTGGCGTTAATGGGACTGTTAGATCCACGAATAGCTAGGGTAAAAGGTCAGGTATTTTGGCAAGGTAAAGATTTATACGGGCCTGAAAATAAAAATTGGCAAAGCATTCGTGGCTCTGAAATAGCCATGATTTTTCAAGAGCCAATGACTGCGCTTAACCCGCTAATGACAGTAGGACAACAGATTGCAGAAGTAGTGCAGTTACATCAAGGTTTATCAGCTCAAGCAGCTCTCAAAATGGCGCAAGAGCTAATGGCTTTAACACGTATTCCTGATGTCGCACAAAAATCTTTAGCCTTTCCGCATCAACTGTCGGGCGGTCAAAGACAAAGAGTCATGATTGCCATGGCTTTGGCTGGTAAGCCCAAATTATTAATTGCCGATGAGCCTACTACCGCCCTTGATATTGTGGTGCGTACTGAAATAATGGAATTGCTGAATCAGTTACAAAAAGAATTGGCATTGAGCGTGATTTTAATCAGTCACGATATTGATTTAGTCCGCTCATTTGTTGATAAAGTAGTGGTGCTAGATCATGGTTGGGTAGGTGATGTAGGCACTCCAGAAGAAATATTTTTACACTCTAGTCATATCGCTACGCAAAATTTGTTAAAAGTACACCTGCGGCCAGAAAGTCTTGATAGTGACTTGCTTGCTCAACAGTCAGCAGCACCTGTTTTACAAGTGCAAGATTTGTCGGTTGATTATGTGTTACCTCGAAAAAATTGGAAATTTTGGCAACCCGTTCCTATTTTTAGGGCATTAAGCCAAGTTTCATTTGCTTTAAAACCCGCTCAAACTTTAGCGGTGGTAGGAGAGAGTGGTTCAGGTAAAACTAGCCTAGCAATGGCAGTGTTAGGCTTGATTAATTCATCTGGCTTGGTTCAAATTAATCAAAAGACTTGGCAAGGCGGTGCGTCTGAAAAAAAACAATTAAGATCTGAAATTCAGGTGGTGTTTCAGGACCCATTTTCTTCTTTGTCACCTAGGTATAGTATTGCGCAAATTGTCTCTGAAGGCTTGTTACTCCATCATCCTACTTTAAGTTCCAGTGAAGTTGAGTCTCGTTTGCTTACAGCATTGGCAGATGTGGGTTTAACGCAGGCGCAGTTTCCCAATTTATTAGAGCGTTATCCGCATGAGTTTTCTGGTGGTCAGAGACAAAGAATTGCGATTGCTAGAGCGTTGATATTAAATCCAAAAATTCTTGTTTTAGATGAGCCGACCAGTGCATTAGACCCCAGTGTGGCGCAACAGGTACTGGCTTTATTACACGACTTACAAGTTCAAAAAGGACTGAGTTATTTGTTAATTACCCATGATTTAAATGTGGTGCAAGCGATGGCTCATTGGGTGGTCATTTTAAAGGCCGGACAAATGATCAAGTCACAAGCCTATAGTGCCGGACTGTCCTTTCATTCGGAATTGAATTAAAAAGACTGCACTTTAGATTGAGAAGCATAAAAACTCATTTTTAGTTGTATTTAATGCCAAGATACAAAAGATTTTTAGTGCAAAAGCTATACAGCTGCTAGAAATATCATTATAATTAATATTGTTAGATGAAACGGGCTTCGTTTAGACGCCCTTTTTTTTTGGGTTTTGAAATTTTGTAAGAGAAAAATTTTTCAAATCACCCTTAAAACCACACACTTGAGGCTAGGCGCAAGTGATTATGTTGGTTTGTCTTCTCACCGCCTTAGGGGCGGTGAAGTCGTTTGTACTTGGCATTTTTATATTGGTCAAGACAACAGATTTTTACGCCAAGCACAAACGGTGCTAATTTGGCATTATTACTTAATAAAGGGCATTATCGGTGGCATTGCAAGACATAGTTTCCCAGACGGTTTCTGGCTTAGGATATGAGTTAATCGAACTTGATCGTTCGGCAGGTGGCATGTTGCGCATTACAATTGATTTGCCATGGCAAGCACCCGCAGCAGGTGAGGTGGTTCAAGAGCAATTTATTAACGTTGAAGACTGCGAAAAAGTAACCCGCCAACTATTATTTGCACTTGAAGTAGAGGCCATTGAATTCAAACGCCTAGAAGTATCATCGCCTGGTATTGATAGACTACTTCGCAATGCCAACGACTTCAAGCGATTTACCGGTGAAATCATCGATATCACTTTAAGGCAGCCTGTAGGTGAAGCTGCACAAGGCATGGTTAACGCCAATCGTAAAAAATTTAGAGGCTTGTTGCAGGCCACCGAGCTAGAACAAGAGTGGGAAATTGTTTGGCATGATGAGCCTAAAGTGCCGCATGCAAAACCCAATCGCAAATTAGCAGCGGGTCAAATTTCAAAATCAAAGAAAAAAGAAATTATTGATCAGGTGCTGAGATTTAATTTAAATGAATTGCGTGATGCTAGATTAGCTCCTATTGTTGACTTCAAAGGTCGCCGATCTGCCCCCAGTTCTAGTGATGGTTTAAGTGATGCTGCATTTGATGCAGATTCAGAATAAAAGTTTCGATCTAGTTGCTATTAGTCACTAGATCTTTCAATT
>JALQUL010000440.1 GCA_023260735.1 Limnohabitans sp.
GGTAAAAGCACTGAAGGTGGTAAAAGTATTCAAAAAACAGCCGTTTCAACTGGATATTTTGCGTTTAGTAAGTCGCAAAAATTTATTTTTCAATATAAAAAACCATCCGAACAACTCATAGTAGCAGATGGTAAAACACTTTGGACTTACGACGCTGAACTCAACCAAGTCAGCTCACAAAAACAAGCTGCTGTTTTAAATAATTCACCAGCGGGCTTAATCGCTAGTGCTAACTCCATTAAAGCACTAGAAAAAGATTATGTTTTAAAAAATGATACGAGCACCGATGCCCTAGATTGGGTAGTAGCTATTCCTAAGAACAAAGAAGGGGCGATTAGCCAAGTGAAAATTGGTTTAAAAAAATCGGGCAATAACATTGAATTAAGCCAGCTCCAAATTCAAGATAATTTTGGCAAAAATTCTAGCTTAGTATTTAATAATTTCAAAATTAACCCGTCCCTCAAGTCCGATAGCTTTGTGTTTATCCCCCCCCAAAATGCCGAGGTTTATCAACAGTAACCCCGCATTACAGTTGACTAGTCCTTTCCACTCTTTCAGGTGAAAGTTCCAATTCAAGCTCGTACTCACCGCACCCAACTCTACCCACCATCATGGCTGATTTGTTTCACTCTGAACCACTCGCTCCACTTGCAGAAACACTCAGACCCCACCAGCTCTCTGATGTAATTGGTCAAAGTCATTTATTAGGCCCAGGTAAACCATTGCAATTGGCTTTTCAATCGGGCAAAGCCCATTCAATGATTTTTTGGGGGCCACCTGGTGTAGGCAAAACCACATTAGCTAGGCTAACCGCCAAAAGTTTTAATTGCGAATTTATCGCCTTATCGGCTGTTTTTGCGGGGGTCAAAGATATTCGCCAAGCCATGGAGCAAGCAGAGCATTTTTTGCAACAAGGCAAAGCCACGATTTTGTTTGTCGATGAAATACATCGCTTTAACAAATCACAACAAGATGCCTTATTGCCTTATGCTGAATCTGGCCTCATTACCCTAATTGGTGCGACCACCGAAAACCCCTCTTTTGAAGTCAATTCTGCGCTATTGTCTAGGGCACAGGTCTATGTTTTAAAGTCTTTAACTGAAGCTGAACTCCAACAACTTTTTCACAAAGCCCATCAAACCGCCTTGGCTGATTTAGCTTTTGACGAGGCAGCCATACACACCATTATTGGGTATGCCGATGGCGACGCCAGGCGTTTTTTAAATTTATTAGAACAAACCCAAACTGCAGCAAAGTCAGCCTCTATTGATCAAATCACCGCTGAATTTTTACAAAATGCATTGAGTTTAAATGCTAGGCGCTTTGATAAAGGTGGCGATAATTTTTATGACCAAATTTCGGCCTTGCATAAATCGGTACGAGGCTCGCACCCCGACGCCGCTTTGTATTGGCTGACCCGTATGTTAGACGGCGGTGCAGACGCCAAATACTTAGCACGCCGCATTGTGCGTATGGCATGGGAAGATATTGGCCTAGCCGACCCCAGAGCCATGCAAATTGCCAATGATGCGGCCCTTACTTACGAGCGACTAGGTAGCCCCGAAGGAGAATTAGCGCTAGCCCAGGCCGTTATTTATCTCAGTATAGCTGCCAAAAGCAATGCCGGATACAACGCCTACAACCAGGCCAAAGCTTTTGTAAAAAGCGATAAAAGCAGGGAAGTACCTGTGCACTTACGTAATGCCCCGACCAAACTCATGAAAGAACTGGGCTACGGTCGTGAGTACCGATATGCTCATGATGAGCCCAATGCCTATGCTGCTGGCGAAACTTACCTTCCCGATGGAATAGCAGAACCAAGGTGGTATCAGCCTGTAGCTCGAGGCTTAGAAGCCAAGATTGCCGAAAAATTAGCCTTTTTAAAAAAATTAGATGACGAGGCGGGCAAAAATTAACTATAAAGTCACTACCGCTTGTTGAAAAGAATAATGAGCAGATCACCTTACCATCCCCATCTATTATTTTTTGAAAATCAACTTGACAGAAAAACTGTATTTCCAAAAAAATTTTTTGACTGCGTCAAATGGCGAATAAAGACTTATAAAAGCTGATTAGCATTAGTTAAACCAATTATTCAAAAAACACATTTTGATTATGAATTCTAGTAAAAACAAGGGTTGCAAGCTGTACTATTAGAATAACTTATGAATTAAGAGTTTATCATCATGCAATAAAAACATAGACTAAATTGCGGGTAAACCCCAGAAAAATGCCTCATTTCAGGTCAGCAAACGTTAAGGTAGTCGCTACAATTACAGCTTTATCGTAGTGAACTTGCACACAATGCAAGTAAACACTCAAAAACATTGCAACCTTGTCGGACACGCGTTTCTTAAGCTTCACCAAAGTTTTAAGCGTTTGTTACGGGCAATTCAAGGAGAATAATTTGGACATTTTTTTGCAACAAGTCATCAATGGACTAGTGCTAGGGAGTATGTATGCTCTTGTCGCATTAGGTTACACCATGGTTTATGGCATTATTAACTTAATTAACTTTGCTCATGGCGATGTATTAATGGTGGGTGCGCTCACTAGCTGGACAATGATCGGTATCATGAAAGAATCAATGCCGACCTCACCAGGTTGGTTGATTTTATTGTTAGCCCTTATTATTGCTTGCGTAGTTTGTGGTACTTTAAACTTCATCATCGAAAAACTCGCGTACAGTCGTTTACGCAACAGTCCGAAATTAGCTCCGCTAATTACCGCGATTGGTATGTCGATTTTGTTGCAAACGATTGCCATGATTATTTGGAAACCTAACTACAAATCTTATCCAACCTTACTCTCTAACAGCAACTTCCAAATTGGCGAAGCGGTGATTACCCCTACACAAGTGATGATTTTGTCAGTTACTGCGATCTCATTAACTATATTGATGTGGTTGGTTAATTACACCAAATTAGGTCGTGCAATGCGCGCCACCTCTGAAAACCCACGTGTAGCAGGTTTAATGGGTGTAAAACCCGATGCCGTTATTTCTGCCACCTTTATTATTGGTGCAGTTTTAGCAGCAGTAGCCGGTGTAATGTGGGCGTCTAACTATGGTACCGCACAACACACCATGGGTTTCTTACCAGGTTTAAAAGCTTTTACAGCGGCTGTTTTGGGTGGTATTGGTAACTTAGCCGGTGCGGTAGTGGGTGCCATTATTTTGGGTCTTATCGAATCATTAGGTGCTGGTTACATCAGTGAATTAACGGGTGGTATGTTTGGTAGCCATTACTCTGACATCTTTGCCTTTATTTTGTTAATCATCATGTTGACAATACGTCCATCTGGACTATTAGGCGAACGTGTTGCGGACCGTGCCTAAGGAGATAAAGCAATGAATTTAAATAAAAAATCAACTTGGATTATTGGTGCTTTATTAGTATTGATATTACCCTTCTGTTTGCAACCATTTGGTAGTGCATGGGTACGTATTGCTGATATGGCTTTGCTTTATGTCTTATTAGCTGTTGGCCTTAATATTGTGGTCGGTTATGCAGGTTTATTGGACTTGGGTTATGTCGCCTTCTTTGCGGTAGGTGCTTACCTTTACGGTTTAATGTCATCACCACAGTTACTTGATGCCTTCCCCGAATTAGCAGCCTCATTCCCAGATGGAATTCACTATTCGATTTGGTTAGCCATACCTTGTGCGGCTATTTTGGCTGGTATTTTTGGTATTTTATTAGGCGCTCCAACACTTAAATTACGTGGTGACTACCTCGCTATCGTGACTTTAGGTTTTGGTGAGATTATTCGTGTATTCTTAAATAACCAAGACAAAATTACCAACGGACCACGTGGCGTTAGTCCAATTGACGGTATTAGTTTATTTGGCCTTGATTTCAGCAAGAAACATGAGTTTGCAGGTATTGAATTATTCTCTGTGACCCAGTACTACTACTTATTCTTAGCATTGGTAGTGCTTACTGTGATTGTTTCTCACCGCCTCGAGTTATCTCGTATTGGTCGCGCTTGGATGGCCATTCGTGAGGACGAAATTGCAGCTAAAGCTATGGGTATTAACACCCGCAATATGAAGTTACTGGCTTTTGGTATGGGTGCTACCTTTGGTGGTGTTTCTGGTACCTTATTTGCCGCCTTCCAAGGCTTTATTTCTCCAGAATCGTTCAGCTTGACAGAATCCATCATGATTGTGGCAATGGTGGTTTTAGGTGGTGTGGGTCATTTACCTGGCGTAGTTTTAGGTGCGATTTTGTTATCTGCCTTACCTGAAGTCTTACGCTATGTGGCTGGTCCTTTGCAATCCATGACAGACGGTCGTTTAGATGCGTCAATCTTGCGTCAATTGTTAATCGCATTGGCCATGATTATTATTATGCTGGTCAGACCAAAAGGCTTGTGGCCTTCTCCTGAGCATGGCAAATCCCTCAAAAACGAAAAGTGATTGGAGTCAATGGTGACTGATATCGTATTAAAAGTAGCAGGTATTTCTAAACGCTTTGGCGGCTTACAAGCCCTAAGCGACGTAGGAATTACTATTCAACGTGGTCAAGTCTATGGCTTGATCGGTCCTAATGGTGCTGGTAAAACCACATTCTTTAACGTTATTACTGGTTTATATACCCCAGATAGCGGAACTTTTGAGTTAGCAGGTAAACCCTATCAACCCACAGCAGTTCATGAAGTGGCGGTTGCTGGTATCGCACGCACCTTCCAAAATATTCGTTTGTTTGCCGAAATGACAGCACTCGAAAACGTGATGGTGGGTCGTCATATTCGTACTCACTCTGGCTTATTGGGTGCAGTATTTCGCACTCCTTCCTTTAAAAAAGAAGAAGCTGAAATCAAAGATCGTGCACAAGAGTTATTAAATTATGTAGGTATTGGTCATTTGGCCGACTACAAATCACGCACTTTAAGTTATGGCGATCAACGTCGCCTTGAAATTGCCCGTGCTTTGGCCACCGACCCACAATTAATCGCCCTAGATGAGCCAGCTGCCGGTATGAATGCCACCGAAAAAGTTCAATTACGTGAACTCATT
>JALQUL010000476.1 GCA_023260735.1 Limnohabitans sp.
ATTACCGCCTATGTAGAACCTTCTTTGGCCTTAGCTCCTGCTGGAAGCCAATTTCAATTTGAGCGCCACGGCTATTTTGTGGCAGACAGAATTGATCATTCTGCTGGCAATTTAGTATTTAATTTATCGGTGGGATTAAAGGATAGTTGGGGGAAATAAGGTTTTTAAACTTTATAACTTTTAAAAGTAGTAAGCAAAAAGCCAAGTTTCAACTTGGCTTTTTTTATTGACAGTCTATTTTTACGGCTTTACTTTTTAAGAGCTTGTGCCATGTTTAATGCCAAAGTGCTTAAACTTTCATAGGCATTTGCTATTTCAGGATTTAAGTTTTGCAAAGCTGCTAATTGTTTTTGTATTAACTCCAAATCTTGCCTTGCAGCAGGCCCGGTTAAAGCGGCTTGTGGGCCTAGAGCTAAAATATTGCGTGTAGCATTATTTAACAACGCTGGTAATAAGTTTTGTCTTATTTCAGTAGGCACGCCACTGGTTTGCCATAACTGCAAAGCAGTGTGGGCTAACACTGGCAAAAAGTTGGTGGCAAAAACAGCGGCTGCATGATAGAGTAATTTATTTTCTGCTTGGACTTCAAAACATTGGACACCCCAGCTACTTAACAAAGCATTAAAAAACTCTAGGGCTTTGGGATGGCCTTCTAGGGCACATATGGCGTGCTGGAATTGTTGCACCGCCATTTCAAATTGTGCAAAACTTAAAATAGGATGCACACTAGCGCAATAAGCTCCTCTATCAGTTAATACTTGTAATTGATCACTGGCTAAGGCACCGCTAAAGTGACAAATAATAGGGGGCTGATTCGTAGCGTTCTGCCCCAAATTTTGCAAATGCAAAGCCAGTGCTTGGGCCACTGGTGCAATTTGTGAATCCGAAACAGCTAACATCCACACATCTGCCACCTGCATTTGTGTGATGGAACTTGTGGCATGGCCGGCTTTTATAATTTGCACTGCATGTTGAGCTGACTCTAAAGAGCGAGTGCATACATCTTGCAAAACCAAGGGTGCTGCATTTTGGCCTAAAGCAGGCGATGAATGAGCCACCCAATAAGCCACCACTTTTCCTAATTTACCAGCCCCAATCAAATTCACTTTCATTTTTAACTCATCCACTGCATTTATTTAAACGTCAGAATTTGTCGGAGGGAGTTCTAAATTGGCTTCATCTATACTAGGGCTTGCCGACTCTGGTGCTTCATTGCTGGTGTCGTGTCTAACTCCACTGCGTTTTTTAGCTTTAGCCGC
>JALQUL010000118.1 GCA_023260735.1 Limnohabitans sp.
CCCAAAAATTGGTTTTCAAATTTTGGGGGCGCTTCAGTCAAGAGCGTTAGAGGGGGTGAGTTTATTTCTCTATTGCCAGCAACTCTACTTCAAAAGTTAATACCGCTCCTGGTGGAACGGCGTTGCCTGCGCCTCTATCACCGTAAGCAGTAGCTGCTGGGCAAGTTAAAGTGGCCTTGCCGCCTACCTTCATTTTTTGCAATCCTTCTGTCCAGCAAGGAATAACCCGATTAAGCGGAAAAGAGGCGGGTGCGTTGCGTTTATATGAACTGTCAAACTCTTTACCATCGGCAAGTGTGCCTCGGTAGTGCACTTTAACGGTATCAGTGGCTTTCGGGCTCTCACCCTTACCTACAACCGTAGTCAAAACTTTAACTCCAGAGGGTAAGACGATTGCATCAGCTGCAGAGACTACTTGAGAAGCCATTATTGCAGTCAAACTTGCTGCAACAATAGTTTTAGACATTAGAGAAAATATTGTATTCATAATTGTCCATTAAAAAGAATTAATAAAGTTATTTAGAGAGCTATAGCAAAACTTTTGATACACAAAACAATAAGCACAGGACAGTATTTTATAAACTACTGACAGGACTAAAATAATAAAGCTCATTGAATTAGCCGATCAAGTTGCACCATAGAGCCGTGCGTGAGTATTGTGCGATAGCTTTCTAGATTCCAACAACCAAGCAAAAATCAATTTTGAGTGTTGGAATTATCCTTGATTGATTACTGATTTGTGTACTAAAGTTGTTTCTAAAGTTTACTAAGCAACATTTTCAGCCTCACAAAAGCAATCAATATGAGCAAGCACAGGGCCAATGAAATCACTTGACTCATTACTATATTTTTGCGTACGAGCATTTAAAATCGAAGACTTTAAACAATTAAAGCCCCAAAATATAACTATAGAGAGTTAAGTGAGCCATTCGAACTGGTTATTGCTACAAATATCGAAGAACATTATGCAACAGCTTGCCGTATTGGTTTCATTATTCCATCAATTTTTAATTGTATAGACCGATGTGCAATCTCATAATCATTAATATTTCTTGTTGAAGTTACCTTTATAAATATCAAAAAAACTCTAATTTGACGTTAATTTAGAATCACTATTGTTAACACTTGATTAAGTAGTGGCCCTTGTTTCTTGCCAAATACTATTTTTGCGCATAACAGTTATAAATTCTGGGCTTTCCAACCAACGCTCTAACCATTTTTTTAAATGCGGTAAATCGAGTTGCAACCATAAATCATCACTCACTTTTGCAAACTGCCTCACAAACGGAAACAATGCCAAATCTGCCAAGTTAAAATGCTCACCACCCAAAAAGGCTTGCCCTGCAAGACATAAATTCATGGGTTGTAACATTTGACAACAAGCCTGCTCTTGGTAGTAGAGTTGTGAGTATTCTGGGTAACGGTTGAAATATTTAAATCGATCTAATAAGGCTTTAAAGGAACCATCATTTACATCAATCCACTGTTGTACATGAGGCCCTATTAATTGTTGATCTGTGCTGGCTAATAGTTGCTGAGCTTGTGGCATTTGCTGAATTGCCCACACCATAATATCTAAACTCTGCTCTAGTACTTGCTCATTGGGTAAACATAAAACAGGTACTGTAGCTTTGGGAGATAAGGCCAGCATAGATGCCGGCTTTGCTTTTAGTTCAATCTCACGAGTTTCATATTCAATTGAAGCTATCTTGAGAGCTAACCTTGCTCTCATTGCATAAGGGCAACGTCTAAATGTGTACAAAATCGGTAATGAAGAAGCCATTTAATTAAAGACCTTTCAATTTATTCTAAATCGTTTTCAATTTAACCACTTGGTCTGATTCGCCTTTACGAATTTCAATTAAAGGTTCCATGGCTTTAACCATTGCAGGGAAGTTCACAAAACCATAATCTTTGGTATCAAAAGTAGGATCTAACCTTTTAATCATATGCCAAATTGCGCCTTTATTGACCCAGGCATCGCCTTTGGTCTCACCCAATAAACGAATAGCACGCTTAAACATTTCAATAGCTGGATCGGAGGTTTTATTGCTTGGTGTAATCAATGCATCATCCAATCCTAAAAGCTGACCCGAAGCAGGATCGACTAGGTTTTCATAATACCTAAACTCGTGGCAACTCTTGGCCCAATGACGATT
>JALQUL010000137.1 GCA_023260735.1 Limnohabitans sp.
GGCATCTTACGACGACGGTCAACGCGGAAATATAAGATATCTTTAGCATCGAACTCAAAATCCAACCATGAACCACGGTAAGGAATAATACGAGCTGAAAATAATAATTTACCTGAGCTATGGGTTTTACCCTTGTCGTGTTCAAAGAACACACCAGGTGAACGGTGTAGCTGAGAAACAATCACACGCTCTGTACCATTGATGATAAAAGAACCTTTGTCTGTCATGAGTGGCACTTCACCCATGTACACTTCTTGTTCTTTGATTTCTTTGAC
Organism: Limnohabitans sp.; assembly: GCA_023260735.1. GTDB lineage: Bacteria > Pseudomonadota > Gammaproteobacteria > Burkholderiales > Burkholderiaceae_C > JALQUL01. Next base: position 276 of record JALQUL010000137.1, read on the forward strand.
CACCTTGGATTGCATGGTTGACGACTCACGATCATAGATAATGAGTTGTACTTTTGCACGAACGGCTGATGAGAAACTCAAACCACGAGTTTGACATTCACGAACGTCAAAAGTAGGCTTGGCTAATGTGTAGTAAAGATATTTCATCTCTACAAAACCATTATGCGATACGATAGGGAAAGCAGCATTAAATGCAGCCTGTAAACCTTCATCAGTACGCTCTTTGGGCGGTGTATCTTCTTGCAAAAATGCGACATAAGCGTCTTTTTGCATTTGCAATAAATAAGGAATTTCCAAAACGTTTTCGCGACTTCCAAAATTCTTACGAATTCGCTTGCGTTCTGTGTATGAATACTTCGATGTGTTTGGCATGAGTTCTCCAAGCTAAGACTAAACTGGTCCTGCGGCTGACTAAAACTGACCCGGCGAGTGATATCACTCGAATGAACTTGGTGGTTGGCCACTACCAACCATTGGCAGACGACTATGCATTGCACATAATCCGACCCAAGGCGTCTTCTTCTACGGTATTAGAAGACACTGGAAAATTGTGGGATAACTTTCCAGTGTGCTCTTTTTTTGTAATTTGAAAAATCAAAAGCCGAAAGCAAAAAAGGCTGAGAGCCTTTTTCAAGACTCTCAGCACTTGACTCAAAAATATTATTTGAGTTCGGCTTTCGCGCCAGCATCTTCCAATTTTTTCTTAGCAGCTTCAGCGTCAGCTTTAGAAACGCCTTCTTTAACTGCTTTAGGAGCGCCGTCAACTAAGTCTTTAGCTTCTTTTAAGCCTAAACCAGTGATTTCGCGAACAGCTTTAATAACTGATACTTTGTTAGCGCCAGTTTCTGTCAACATTACGTTGAATTCTGTTTGCTCTTCAGCAACTGCAGCAGCAGCACCGCCACCAGCAGCAGGTGCAGCCATAGCTGCAGCGCTTACGCCAAATTTCTCTTCGATTGCTTTAACTAAATCGTTGAGTTCCATAACTGACATGCTATCGAGAGCTGTCAAAAATGCGTCTTTATCAAATGCCATGATATTTTTCCTAATTTTATTGTCTAGCGAGTAAAAACTCTACTAGGTTAACAGTTGAACTACGGCTCGCTTTAAGCGGCAGTAGCTTCGCCTTTTTTCTCTGCAACTGCAGCCAATACACGTGCTGTACGTGAAATTGGTGACTGCATTAAGCCCAACAATTGAGCCAACAATACTTCTTTAGAAGGAATGCTAGACAATTGTTTAACGCCGTTGACATCCAAAATTTTGGTTCCGAAAGCGCCACCACGAATGACTAATTTATCATTAGTTTTCGCAAAGTCTGCCATTACTTTGGCAGCTGCTACAGCATCTTCAGAAAATCCATAAATTAATGGACCGGTCATCATGTCGCTAGCACCAGCAAAGTCAGTTCCCTCAACCGCACGACGTGCCAAGGTGTTTTTCAACACACTTAAAGACACACCTTCTTTGCGGGCGCTAGAACGCAACTTTGTCATGTGCGCAACCGTGATGCCACGGTATTCAGCCAACACAAGCGTTTGAGCCTTAGCTGCGAGGCCCTTCACTTCATCAATGACGGCTTGTTTCTCACTGCGATTCAAACTCAAGATATTCTCCTAAATTTGTGTAATTGCTAATTAGCTTTTACACATCCCATATTCAGCGATCAACTGTTTTAGAAAAGTATTCTTCTAATGCAGCGGATTCGCCATCTGCGTTGGAAATATTAAGTTGCCCTGCCTAAACAAAACAACACCAACGGTCTTGGATGACCTAAGTAGTTTTGAGGCTACTTAGCCCACCACATTGATAACCCCTTTGCAGGAGTTATACCAATTTTATTAAGCGTTAATGCTTTGTGTATCGACGCGTACGCCAACACCTTGTGTGCTGGACACTGCTACTTTACGCAAGTACAAACCTTTGCTTGATGCTGGTTTGGATTTGTTTAAAGCATCGATTAAGGCAACCAAGTTACCTTGCAATTGTTCGTTGCCGAATGAGCGACGACCAATAGTAGTGTGAACAATACCACCTTTGTCAGCACGGAATTGAACTTGACCTGCTTTAGCATTTTTAACTGCTGTAGCAACGTCAGGAGTTACAGTACCCACTTTCGGGTTAGGCATTAAACCACGTGGGCCTAAGATTTGACCTAAAGTACCAACAATACGCATAGCGTCTGGAGCTGCAATCACGATGTCAAAGGGCATATCGCCTGCTTTAACTTGTGCTGCTAAATCATCCATACCTACGATATCTGCACCAGCTGCTTTAGCTTCTTCAGCTTTAGCGCCTTGAGCAAAAACCGCAACACGAACCGTTTTACCAGTACCGTTTGGTAATACAACTGCACCGCGAACCACTTGGTCTGATTTTTTTGTATCAACACCTAATTGAACCGCAACGTCAATAGACTCGTCGAATTTTGCAGTAGCAAATTCTTTTACTACTACTAAAGCGTCAGCAACTGAATAGAGTTTGGTGCTATCGATTTTGCCAACTTGTGCTTTTTGTTTGTTAGTCAACTTGCTCATTTAACACCCTCCACTGTCACGCCCATTGAGCGTGCGCTACCAGCAATCGTACGAACAGCTGCGTCTAAGTCAGCAGCAGTCATGTCTTTTTGTTTGGTTTTAGCAATTTCTTCGAGCTGAGCGCGGGTAATCTTACCTACTTTTTCAGCGTGAGGACGTGAAGAACCTTTGTCTAATTTGATCGCTTTTTTGATCAAAACAGTTGCAGGTGGAGTTTTAATTTCAAAAGTAAAACTTTTGTCAGCAAAAGCGGTAATTACCACTGGTAATGGTAAACCTGGCTCAACACCTTGAGTCTGTGCATTAAATGCTTTACAGAACTCCATAATGTTCAGACCACGTTGACCCAATGCTGGACCGATTGGTGGGGATGGGTTAGCCTTACCTGCAGGAACTTGCAGTTTAATCAGGCCGACGATTTTTTTCGCCATATTTTTACTCCTGTTGGGTATTAACGCATGAACAACACTAAGGTTTATTATGCTTCCCGTTTAACAACTCAATGAACAAACTTGCGTTTGACCTTTGCCGAGCTGGATAGCAAAAGTTTTATGTTTTTTCAATTTGGTTGAACTCAAGTTCAACAGGGGTAGAACGGCCAAAAATAGTGACCGCTACACGAACACGATTTTTCTCGTAGTTCACCTCCTCAACAGAGCCGTTAAACTCTGCAAATGGGCCTTCTTTGACTCGAACATATTCGCCCACTTCAAACTCAACACGGTGACGTGGCTTATCGGCACCCACCTGAATTTGACCTAAAATCTTTTGCACTTCTGCTTCAGTGATAGGGGCTGGATGTCTTCTTTCAGACACTCCCTTACCTTTACTTTCACCAATAAAACCCGTTACCTTATTGGTCTGCTTAACCAAATGCCAGGTATCGTTGTCCATGGCCATTTCAATTAATACATAACCTGGAAAGAATTTGCGCTCGGTGGTGCGTTTTTTGCCATTTTTGACTTCAACTACATCTTCAGTCGGAACTAAAATACGACCAAATTTTTGCTCCATACCCGATTGACTAATACGCTCGCGTATGTTTTTTTCAACTACTTTTTCCATACCGGAATAAGCATGAATGACGTACCATCGCAAATTATATGCTGGAGTTACAGCTTCTGTCAAATCTGCAGATTCTGTCACTGCATTTAAGATATCGCTCATTAGGTTCTCCAGTTCAACAATAAGTGAAAAATCAAATATTCAAGGGATTTATCGACACCCCACAAGAAGATAGCCATTACCAAAACAAACACAAATACATACAAAGTAATTTGTGATGCTTCTTTGCGGGTTGGCCAAACTACTTTTTTTAACTCTTTGGTTGCATCTTTACCGAAGGAAATTAAACGACGACCAGCAAATGATGTAAAAAATAGTGCAATAGCGGCAATTAAAACAACTGCGAATGAACCGATTCGAATTAATGATGTCTGTTTGTCTAAAACAACATAAAGTGCTAAAGACACAAGCAATAAGGCAATAGCACCAAATAACTTGGCTTTATCAGATGAATCGCTAACCGTTTGAATTTGTACATTGGACATTTGATTTTTTCCATAATTTACTGGTGCACTATCGACACCCTCAAGACACTGAAGCCCGTTAGAGTCTAACGGGCTTGAAATTTTCCACCTTTAGGTGGCAGGGGCAGTAAGAATCGAACTTACAACCTTCGGTTTTGGAGACCGACGCTCTGCCAATTGAGCTATACCCCTACTTGAACCTCTTTAAGCGATGATTTTGGCAACCACGCCAGCGCCAACGGTACGGCCGCCTTCGCGGATGGCAAAGCGCAAGCCTTCTTCCAT
>JALQUL010000249.1 GCA_023260735.1 Limnohabitans sp.
TCATTATGACTTCGCTTATTATTTATCAATTTTTCAATAAAAATGGTATTCAAAATGAGAGTGCATAAAATTCAACTGGTGTTATTTTTATTTGTTAGTCTGCTTGCTAATACTTTTGCACAAAATCAACTACCAGATAAATTGCAAGGCACTCAACTCAGTCCAGCTCTCGTCAACAAGTTACTAAACAATCGTGACGCCACTTATATGTTGGCAACTCGGCCCTCTGAATCGCATCGCCAGTTGGTAGAATTTTTTGAAATTAATGCTTCTAATGGCGAAGCCATTTCCAGAACTCCCAGCCAATTGCAGTGCCACCGCATCCATCAAAATAAAAATGGTCAGATTCTGTGCCTGAGTAATTTTGATCCTACACAATCAAATCAACATTACTCTATGCCTGTTGCTTTGTTATACGACTCTCAACTCAAACTACAAAAAAAGTTGTTTAGCTCAGCTGACAATCATCTTATTAGCAGAGCCAGAATAAGTCCTAATGGTCAATGGTCGAGTTGGACTTTTATGACGCCCGGCCACAGCTATTTAGATGCAGGATCGGCCAGCTTTTCGACTGAGGCTTGGTTAGTGGCAAATGGCCCAAAAAATGAAGCGGCTGTAAACCTAGAAACTTGGCCATTGTTTCATCAACAACAGTTAGTTAAAGCAATTGATAAAAATATTTGGGGTGTTAGCTTTTCGCCTACTAATCCCGATTTATTTTATGTCACCGCATTCTTTAAAGGCAAACCTTACCTAGCAAAAGGGAGTCTTCAAAATAAAAAACTTGAAACCATTAAAGAAGGAATTGAATGCCCTTCTGTGTCGCCTAATGGTCTCATGATTGCCTTTAAAAAACGAGTGTCTTCTAATAAATGGGCACCTGCTGTAATGAACTTACAAACCGGCAAAGAAACCGTTTTTAAACAAGCTGAACATTCAGTCGATGATCAAATCGAATGGTTAGATCATCAATCTATTGTTTACCATATTAATAAAAATAGTTTTTTTGGTAAAAATGAAACTCATTTAATGCGCCTTGATATTATTCAAGGCGCCAATGCTCAAGCTGCCTTGTGGGTTGCTGATGCATATTCACCTGGTTTTAAAAGAAACAAAAACTTGTAACCACCATTTTATTCTTTTGTAATACCCGTGCCTTGTCTTGATAGGAGCCTAGATTGGAGGAACCTCAATATAACTTGAATTTTACTACAGACAACTTTATTCAAGTGTTCAACTATTGAGTCGCTTTATGCGCTTTCATAAACGCCTGCATATGAAATTGCCGATGCGCTGGCTCATAGGTATAAGCTACCCCTACTGGGCATGCCCTTCTTGCCAAACAAGATTGGCTTACACAAGCAGCCTCTTGGCTTTCTAGGCTATTATTTAAATAATTAGCACAGCTTTGCATATCGTAAAAATTGGCTTGAAAAGCATTGACTGGGCAAGCGCTTAAACAGGGTTGCTCTTGGCATTGACTACAGCCTGGTGCCAGCAACTCATCTTCAATTAGTCTAGTTACCTCAAGTTGTTTAGCCTTCAAATATTGTAGCGCAGGCTCTGGTAAATTAGCAATTAACACTGCAAACCGGTAGGCATGCCACAGACCTGCTACCGGGTCTAATTGCAGGCCTAAAGGTGAAGTCTCTAAACCAATAGCTTGTTGGCTCCAAGTTAAAAATGGTGCATAGGGCGGGCCATCCGAAGGAAAAACCGGCACTGCGCCATAGGGTGCAGGAAAACATTGAGCAACTACACGGCCAATTCTTTGACTCCATGCGTCTAATGGATGAGGCAAATTAGCTCTTGCCTCTGGGCTAGTACTAAATGATGGCCAAATACGAGAGCCTAAATGCCCTACAACCACTACCGTTATTGTTGCGACATTAGTCGTCGCCTCCAATTGTTGTTTTAAAAATGGTGGCAAGCGTTTTTCGTCGTTAATATCTAACTGCGCTATTCCTCTTAAACACAAACCATTAGAGTCCAATTGCAGCCACAATTCATGCAAAGCATTTTCTAAATCAGGTAATAAACTCAATTGTTTCATATAAAACTTTCGCTCAATAAACCTTTAAACTGCCAATTGTGGTGGACCAAATGCACTAGCGGTAACTCTTGCTTCAAAAAATAAATCACCATCAATATCATTTTTGACTGCATTTTCGTCTAAATCAAACTCTACGCTAATTGAACTAGCTCCAGACAATAAAGCTTTTTCTTGTGCTTGCTTGGCAGCAAATTCTTTAGCCATAGCAACTGCTTTAGACAGTTGGTCAGTAATTTGTGGGCCAGTAGGCAAAAACACGGTAAAAACACCTCTTTGCACTTGATTAATCGTAATGTGTACCCTGTGGCAAACCTGTCCTAATACAGCACCAAAGGCGTTGGCTACTGCACCATGCTCTGGCAAGATTAAATTCATGCCAAAGCTTCTAGCCACATGCGGATAAATACTAGCAGCAGGTGCACCTACCGCAATTAAGGGTAATTGTGGTGAAAACTGCAATCTGAACAAATCAGCCTCGGGTGGTGTTTCCTCTTCATGCGAGGCTTGAGTTGCAAATCTTGCCGTTTTATGCAGAGCTATTTCTGCCATTAAAGCCGCTGTTTTACTTGAAGCAGAATCACTTAAACGACCAAACTCATTTAAACCAGTTTCAATCAGTTTTTGACAAATCGCTTTGACCACATTGTCGAGGGCAAATTGACTAGGCGCCACTGGGTCCCCGTTCAACCAATTGCCCATGCCATATAAATGCCTCATTTGCCTAGCCCAAATAATGGCGGCATATTTGGCCGCTTCTGCGTTCCAGTGCTGGCTAGCACCCAAAACATGAGCTGCATCAGTGGGGGTAAAACCAGAATAAATGGCTAAACCTTTGCGTTCTAATCGAGCCAACGCCTTGGCTAAATTGCGGTTCGTTAAATTGGCATTTTCAATATCAATAGGGCCTTTTTCTAGTGCTTCCCAGGCCATTTTTTCATCTCCGCTTAAGTCTTGCAAAGTGGCTGAGTCAGCACGCAGGCGTTGTACAAAACGCATTTGCCCAGGATGGGGGCTTTCCCTACTTTGGCTCTCTAGGGTTTTAAGAAGATGGGGATGTTGATGCACAATTAAACTTAATGGCACAACTCGGCGTGGACCAATTGCAAAACCCTCACCGCCTTTAAAACCTAATTCGCTATCGCCGCCCAGTCCAATTGCATGCACTCTTATAGATTCGACCATAGGTCGCCACTGGCCAATTAAAGCCCCATCAAAACTCAAAGCGGGTTTGCCTTTTAAAACCACCGCAATATCGGTGGTGGTTCCCCCCATATCAGCAATAATAGCACTATCGGTACCTGCCCAAGCACAAGC
>JALQUL010000428.1 GCA_023260735.1 Limnohabitans sp.
AGGCCCGCCACATTAGTTGGATTAGATGTGAGACCGTTGCAATAAGCCCACTGTAAAGGAGTATTAGCAGAGGCCTTTAAGGCCTTTAGGGTGAATTCGTGGGCCGATTCAGGGTCTAATTTAAAAAGAAATGATCGAGCAAGGGAATAAGGGACTAAGGACATTGGATAATAATGGTTTTAAACAAGATAGCTGTATTTTCTCAGACTCTAGCCATGACACAAGATGAATTAAAAACTTTAGTCGGCCAAGCCGCCCTCAAATATGTAGTTAAAGGTGAAATTATCGGTGTGGGTACCGGTTCTACCGTCAATAAGTTCATTGATGCGCTCGCCACTATCAAGGATTCTATCAAAGGAGCGGTATCTAGCTCGGTTGCCAGCACAGAAAAATTAAAAGCTGCCGGCATTCCAGTTTTTGATTTAAACGATGTAGAAGAAATTGGTGTGTATGTAGATGGAGCCGATGAAGTCACCGAAGGTGGTTTTATGATCAAAGGCGGCGGTGCAGCATTAACTCGTGAAAAAATAGTAGCCGCCCAAGCCAAACAATTTGTCTGTATTGCTGATGATTCTAAATGGGTTTCTGTATTAGGCAATTTCCCTTTGCCAGTAGAAGTGATTCCGATGTCAGCGGCGCGCATCATGCGTCAGTTTAAAGCAATGGGTGGCGATGCCTCTATTCGTATGGTCAATGGTAGTCCTCTTATCACCGACAACGGTCAATATATTGTTGATGTTAAAGGTTTAAAAATTACCCATCCGGTAGAGTTTGAAAACCAAATCAGTCAATGGCCAGGAGTAGTCACTGTTGGCGTGTTTGCAGTGCAAAGAGCCCATGTTTGTTTGTTAGGTGGCCCTACTGGCGTGACCACTTATACTTTTTAATTAGTTCATATCAAACAAAAAAACCTCAAGTGCAATCGGTTTGCATTGGAGGTTTTTTAGATCAGCCATACTAGAATTAAAAGCGGTCAATTCCTGGAAACAAAGTTTGGCTTTTAGATACACCGCCTCTGACCAATTCTCGGCCATATTCGGCACAGCGGTGTAGGGTGGGAATGACTTTACCTGGGTTTAATAATCCAATCGGGTCAAAACCAGCTTTAACGGCTCGCATAAAATTATTTTCAGCGGGGCTAAATTGTACGCACATCGAATTGAGTTTTTCAATGCCGACACCGTGCTCTCCGGTGACTGTGCCACCCATTGCTACACTGGTTTCTAATATTTCGGCACCAAACAATTCACAACGATGTAACTCGTCAGGGTCGTTGGCGTTAAACAAAATGAGCGGGTGTAAATTACCATCACCAGCATGAAACACATTGGCACAGCGTAGTCTATATTTTTTCTCCATTTCAGCAATAGCCATTAGAATGTCGGCAATACGTTTACGCGGAATAGTGGAGTCCATACACATGTAGTCGGGGCTAATACGACCACTGGCAGGGAAGGCATTTTTACGTCCACTCCAAAATCTTAAACGTTCGACTTCATTTTGGCTAACGGCAATAGCTGTCGCACCGGCTTTATTTAACACTTCGGTCATGCGGGCAATTTCTTCGGCTACCTCTTCAGTTGTGCCGTCACTTTCGCATAATAAAATAGCCTCGGCATTGAGGTCGTATCCTGCATGCACAAAGTCTTCCACTGCGGCAGTCATGGGTTTGTCCATCATTTCAAGGCCTGCAGGAATAATACCTGCTGCAATAACAGCCGCCACTGCCTCACCCGCTTTTTTAATATCGTCAAAACTGGCCATAATGCATTGAGCTAATGCTGGTTTAGGTATGAGTTTAACGGTGACTTCAGTGGTGACGGCTAACATGCCTTCTGAGCCCACAATAACAGGTAATAAATCAAGTCCAATCGCATCAAGATGCAAGCCACCAAATTCTATGGCTTCGCCCTCTATGGTAAAACCCTTCACTCGCAAAACATTGTGCAAGGTGAGGCCATATTTGAGGCAATGGACGCCACCCGAATTTTCTGCAACATTGCCACCAATGGTGCAGGCTATTTGACTTGAAGGGTCTGGGGCATAATACAAGCCATAAGCACTAGCAGCCTGAGAAATAGCCAAATTTCTCACGCCAGTTTGTACCGTCGCAGTGCGGCTGGCCAGGTCAATTTTTTTAATTTGATTAAGTTTGGCCAAACTTAATGTCACACCTTGAGCATTAGGCATGGCGCCGCCCGATAAACCAGTACCCGCACCACGTGCTACAACAGGCACTTGTAAAGCATGACAGACTTGAAGTGTGGCTTGCACTTGTTCGTCGTTTTCGGGTAGAGCAACAGCCATAGGACGCTGACGATAGGCGCTTAAACCATCGCATTCGTAAGGCGTTGTGTCTTGAACATTCCATAAAACAGCATGGTGTGGCAGTACCTTTAACAAGGCTTGCACCACATCGGCTTGTTGTGATTTTGGACTTTGAGTGGTTGTAAGTGCTGAATTTGTCATAACTCTAAGAATAGCATTAAGCAGTACTTTTTTAAAATAAAATTTTTGGATCCGATAAAAAAAGGGCTTTATGCACGACAGCATAAAGCCCAAAACGAGAAAAATTAAAAAATTCAGGTCTTTTTGAGTTCCTCTAAAATTTGACGAATTTCAGATGATTCAAAATTAACTTGTCCTTCTGAAACATAATGTATTTTTTGATCTGAACCCACAATAAAAGTAGTCGGTAATGCACTAACGCCCCAATTTTTAGACACACGACTTTCTAAGTCTTGTAAAGAGCTCAATTGCAGTCTTTCTTTTTGCATGAACTTCAATACTTCATCAGCATCTTGTTGCACATTAACGGTTAAAACGACTAGGTTATCGTTTTGTGCTGTCTTATTGAGTTGATTCAGACTGGGTAGTTCGGCAACACAAGGAGGGCACCAAGTCGCCCAAAAATTAACAATAACGGTCTTGCCCTTGTAATTGGTCAAATCAACCTCTTGACCAGCGGTATTAGTCAATTTTAAGTTAGGCGCTGAAGCGGGGGTAAT
>JALQUL010000014.1 GCA_023260735.1 Limnohabitans sp.
GCGAGCATAGTGAGGATGCTGTTCGCTTAATCATGACTTTGCCCGATGCTGGTTTGTATGAGTTGTTGCCTAACTCACCTCATTTTCGTTCTGAGTTGGTTTATGAAAGCCAATATATGAGACATTGTTTAGGACGATTCCAAGATATTCATGCCTTCAAAGGCGGTTATGGAGAACACTATGCCAGTCTGTGCGAACAAGGCAAAATGCGAATTTTTTGTTATAGGACTGGTCAACATCATCCTAAGATTACGATTAATGGGTGGGTAAATGAGCAGGGTCAATTAACTTTAGATCAAATTAAAGGCAAACAAAATATCGCACCGGTGGCCAAATATCATCATCATCTATTACAAATTTTAAATTATTTACCTTGTGATTTAAGCACCCCTGATGATGCTTTAGCTATTGGCTTGGTCAGATTACCAAGTCAATGGAAATTTATTTCAGACATAAGAGATGAAACTGAGCAAGCTTTTGTTGCTATGAAATATCCACAGTTGTGTCACTTCATACAAGAGCCATGTGCTTGGGTGCAGTGGCTAATAGCTGCGGTTCATCCCAATTTAATAAAAGATAAATCAATTCAATTGCCCCGAGTTCTTGAGGTTATGGAGCAAAAAAAATGAGCCAATATATTTTGCTATTATTGGTAGTCTTATTGTTTCCTTTATATCGTTTGTTTAGGCGCGAATCTAGTTCCACCCAATATTTGCTAAGCAAAGAACAAAATCAAATATTAGCCTTGGCTCATCCATTGGCACAAGCACGAATTGAAGGTGGGTTTGCAGATCAACCTCTCCCACAGTTTTCAGAAAAATTATTAAAGTCTTTACGTGTTCCCGTGTTGCATAGTTTTGGTTTTAAAACCGATATGACCGATCAACAAATTAAAAATCAGCTTGGTATTTTTTTGTTGAATAAGTGGTTTACGGTAGGCTTAGAAAAATTAAGCGCTAACGATCAGCCTAAAGCTGCGCTTGCATTTGCCTGTGCGAGAATTTGCTTTTTAGTGAGGGTTGCCTACATTATGGGTTGGATTGAAAACGACCTGCAGTGGCAAATACTCAAATACAACCGAAGCCGAGCAAAAGATTGTTTTGTGAGTTGGTTAGATTACGGTGAGCATTTAGCAACAGGGCGACAGCAATGGATCAGTGCTGCCAAATCAGATAGTCTTGGGGTTAGTTTTACACGCGCACAAGTGCAAGACTGGGTGAAAGACAAAAATCATATTTGGAGTCAGCTGGCTTGGTAACACAGCTAGTTAGGCTGTGTAGCTCGTGCCACTAGCGACATTAAGCCTTAGGTTATTAGTACTTATAATATTTGCTTAAAATCAATAAAACCTTTTTCAATATCGGTACTGATGAGTTGGACTTTTATTTTTTGACCAACCAGTAAGCTAGTAGCTTGATCAGTTAAACGACCTTCTATGGCAGGTTGAAAAATCCTAATCCATGTAGCTCTTTCAGAGACACCCGTTACCAAGGCATCAAAAAAAAGGCCTATTTTATTTTTTAAATAAAAGGCGGCTTCCGATTTACGCATATGTCGCTCGACTTTTCTGGATGCATCCTCTTGCTGAGTGCAATGCGCTGCCAGTTGTTCTAATTCTATAGTGCTATAGGGGCTGACTTGTCTTTGCAGGGCAGCCTTGAGCATTCGCTGAGTAATTAAATCGGGGTAACGACGATTGGGTGCAGTTGAATGGGTATAGTCTTTTTCGGCTAAGCCGAAATGGCCAATGGCGGTTTCACCTGGCCGCTCTACTATGTATTCACCAGATCCCATAAGTTTAATAATGACCAAGGATAAGTCGGGAAAACGCAGTGGGTCAATTTTTTGTCGTTCAATTAAAAATGCCTCCAGTGCTAATGAGCTGGGATCTGCGGGTAGTGAAAAATGATAGTGCTGTGCTAGCTCTCGGATACGACTCCATTTTTCAGGTGTCCTGACTACGCGTCGGATAGAAGCCATTTGATGGTCGGCCAAGTAATGCGCTGTACAAGCATTGGTAGCAATCATGAATTCCTCAATGATTTGTCTACCTCTGTTTTGTTCTTGTTGTTGAATATCGATTATTTTATGTTCACTTAAAATGGCTTTGGGTTCAAAGGTGACAAATTGAAGCGAACCATGTTGATGTCTAAGCGCGCGCATTTGTTGAGCGACCCTATCTTGGGTCATAATTTGTGTACTGAGTTCTGCCTGAACTGCTAGTGGGATAGGGTTGTTTGTATTGCCCTCTAGCCAAGCTGAAATACTGTCGTAGGCTAGTTGAGCTTTGTTTTTAACTAGTGCTTGATAAATAGAAAAAGCCTCTATGCTTCCATGGCTACTGACAATCATTTCGGTGACGATTGCTTGCCTGATTTGATCTTGATTTAAAGAGCATAAATTATTGCTCAGTAATGGTGGTAACATCGGAAATATTTTGATAGATGAATACACGCTGGTGCTGTTGTGCCGAGCATGTAAATCAATGACACTATTCTTTTTGACATAAACATCTACAT
>JALQUL010000085.1 GCA_023260735.1 Limnohabitans sp.
CACAAAACTTAGCATTTCTAAATGGTCTATGACCTATTTTTCTGGTTGGAGTGGATGAATGTTGAACGATTTAAACGCTAATACATATGCTTGGCTCATAAAAACTCAAAAGCCAATACCATGCAATAGCAACTTCTGGTTGATCCAGTTTTTGTTAGTAAGTATGATGAGCTTATCTGGAATGCCTAACGCCACAGCAACTGCCTTGCATGATGCAGCCCAAACTGGTAATACGGCTCAATTGCAGGCGGCTATTCAACAAAACTCCAAGCAATTAAATGAAACTGACGCCAAAGGTAACACCCCTTTAATGTTGGCTAGTCAAGCAGGTCATATAGAGACAGTCGATTTATTAATCAAAAATAAAAGTAATTTAGACCATCAAAATAAGCAGGGGCAAACGGCTTTGTTATTGGCGATTGATCATCAAAAAATGGCAATAGCAGAGTTGTTAATTAAAGCCGGTGCCAATGTAACACTAGCTGACGTAAATGAATTAACTCCTTTAAAATTAGCGATTGCTATTAATCAACCCACATTAATTCAATTATTGGGTAATAAAGGGGCGACCAAAGAATTAAGCAAGTTGCAACAGTTTGATTTAATGGCCGTAAGTATTACGCTCGCGCAACCCGAGACATTAAGTAGCTTATTGAAATTAGGCTTGAATGCAAAAGAATTAAGCACCGACAAAATGACGCTTTTAATGGTAGTGCCTATGGGCTATATCAGTCAAAAAAAGGTTTTATTAGAAAAGAAATTACCCACTACTCAATTACTCAATCAATACAATGCTATTGTTGATATTTTGAAAGTCGCAGGCACTGATCTTGTGGCCAAAGATGCCGAGGGTCTCACCGCCTTAGATTATGTAATGGGAATTAGTGCCCAAGCAAGTAAAGAAAATTCAGCTTACACACTGAACGAGTTATTTAATTTAATGCAAAAAAAAGGTGTGAAATAGTATTTTTATTTCACACCTTTTCAGCTTCTTAGTAATTACCGAATATCAATTAATTGCTAAGACTTGGATAGTCAGTGTAACCATGAGCGCCACCAGTGTAAAAAGTTTTGGCGTCAGGTGCATTGAGTGCTGCTTGTGCAGCAATTCTAGCGGGCAAATCTGGATTGGCTAAAAAGCTAGTGCCAAAAGCGACGGCATCAACAAAGCCATTAGCAATCGCAGATTCGGCTTCTTCTGGGCTGTAACCCATATTTGCAATTAATACACCTTTGTAATTGGCCCTCGCGATGCTTACTACATCACCATGCTGTTGCTGACCAAAATCGGAGCGCATCAAATGCCAATAAGCTAGATTAAAGTCATTTAATTTTTCGGCTAAATAACGAGTTAATTCAAGCGGGTCAACATCTTTCATGCTGTTATAACTATTAAGTGGAGATGAACGCAAACCAACTCGTTCGCAACCAATGGCTTGTGTGACAGCCGTTAATACTTCAAATAAAAATCGAGCACGATTCTCTAGACTACCACCATAGTTATCTGACCGGTTATTGGCGCTTGTACGTAAGAACTCATCAATTAAATAACCATTGGCACCATGCACTTCGACACCATCAAATCCTGCTTCTATGGCATTTTTGGCCGCTTGTGCAAAACTTTCCACAATGCTTTTAATTTCAGCTTCTAGGAGTGCTTTAGGCTCAACATAAGGGGTTTTACCCTCAGCTGTATAAACACTGCCATCAATTGCTATGGCACTAGGTGCAACTGGAATGCTACCATTGTTGTAAGCAGGATGAGCGGCCCTTCCTGCATGCCAAATTTGCATAAAAATTTTACCACCCTTGGCATGTACTGCTGAAGTGGTCTCTTTCCAGGCTTGAATTTGTTCGTTCGAATAAATACCTGGCTCTGTGGCAAAAGCCGATAAGTTGGGCTCAATCATGGTGCATTCGGTGATGATTAAACCAGCGCTGGCTCGCTGAGCATAGTACTGAGCCATAAGGCTGTTGGGCATGTGCTCTACATCTGAGCGGCAACGCGTTAATGGAGCCATTAAAACCCGATTCTGGATTTCAAAACGAGCTATTTTTAAAGGGCTTAATAAGTGGGACATAAAATGGAGGTTTAGGTGAATGAAATGAGTGTAAAAGAGTCGCAAAGTAAAAATTTTGTCTTTTTTAAATGGAGTTAAATACTCTAACTTCAAGCCTTATTCAATATTTTTAATTTCCAAAATAATATATTTGGGTTTATTTTAATAGACTCAAGCACCACTTCATAAGGTTTGAAACCAAACTACGACAAAAATAGCTTTTTACCCTCGGGCTTTTTAGCGTTGTCGCTGATTTCTCCGTCTAACAAACTACAATTACACCTTTGACCAGTCCTTGCTGGTTATTCAGCTCTTCTCCTCAATTCACGCCTTATCGTTTATTAAGCGGAGAGTTTATTTTTATATTCATGCACATTTGTTGCTTAAAGTCATCTCCCATGTCGGATCAAAATACACCTAATACCCCAGCAGTCGCTATTGATGAAAACCAACTCATCGCAGAGCGTCGTGAAAAACTCAATCACCTTCGTCAACGTCAAGCACAAGGCCAAGGTGTTGCCTTTCCAAACGATTACAAACCCAACACCAACGCTGAGCAACTTTTTGCTGCTTATGCCGACAAAACCACTGAAGAGTTATTGGCTGCCAATGTAGTGGTGAAGGTCGCTGGCAGAATGATGCTTAAACGTGTCATGGGTAAAGCTAGTTTTGCGACGTTACAAGACGCTTCGTTTGGTCCAAGCAATGGTCGTATTCAAGTTTATGTAGCTCGTGATGAGGTCTCTGAGCCTATTTATAATGATTTTAAACATTGGGATTTAGGCGATATTGTGGCAGCTGAGGGTCGCTTGTTCAAAACTAAAACCGGTGAGTTATCTATTCATGCCAGTCAAGTGCGTTTACTTACCAAGAGTCTTCGCCCTATGCCCGATAAGTTTCATGGCGTTGCAGACCAAGAGGTGAAGTATCGTCAGCGTTACATTGATATGATGACTGATGAGAGCACTCGTAAACGTTTTGTGGCTCGCTCCAAAGCCATGTCTGGTATGCGTGAGTTTATGGTTAAACATGGCTTCTTAGAGGTCGAAACTCCTATGCTTCATCCTATTCCAGGTGGAGCAAATGCTCGTCCATTTACAACCCATCACAATGCTCTTGAT
This sequence comes from Limnohabitans sp., assembly GCA_023260735.1. Taxonomy (GTDB): domain Bacteria; phylum Pseudomonadota; class Gammaproteobacteria; order Burkholderiales; family Burkholderiaceae_C; genus JALQUL01. The sequence continues at coordinate 3,182 of JALQUL010000085.1, forward strand.
CAAGAAATGTTTTTGCGTATTGCCCCAGAGCTTTATTTAAAACGATTGGTAGTGGGCGGATTTGATCGTGTATTCGAAATTAACCGTAACTTCCGTAATGAAGGTATTTCTGTGCGTCATAACCCAGAATTTACCATGATGGAGTTTTACGCTGCTTATTGGAATTATCAAGACTTAATGAATTTTGTTGAAGAGTTGGTACGTGATTGCGCCCTCAAAGCAGTGGGTACTTTGCAGCTTAGCTACGGCGGTAAAGAGGTTGATTTAACACCTCAATTCCAACGCCTCACGATTCGTGAAGCGATCATTAAATACACTGATATTGGCGCTGGTGTCGATGATAAAACTGCTTTAATTGCGAAGTTAAAAGCATTAGGCCAAGATACCGATAAAAATCGTTTAAACGAAAAATCACTGCAAGGTTTGCAGGTTCTTTATTTTGAAGAGGTAGTTGAAGAGAAATTATGGTTGCCCACCTTTATTTGTGAGCATCCAGTAGAAATTTCTCCATTGGCTCGTGCTAGCGATAGCAACCCAGAAGTTACCGAGCGTTTTGAACTTTATATTACAGGTCGTGAGTTTGGCAATGGTTTTTCTGAGTTGAACGATGCAGAAGATCAAGCCAATCGTTTTCAATCACAAGTCAATGCCAAAGATAGCGGCGATGACGAAGCCATGTATTACGACCACGATTTTGTGCGCGCACTTGAATATGGCATGCCACCAACAGGCGGCTGTGGCATTGGTATTGACCGCCTCATGATGTTGTTAACCGATAGCCCAAGCATTAGGGATGTGATTTTATTCCCTGCGCTTAAGCGTGAGGCTTAAAAAGTGAAATGACAATAAGAGGTGGCATAAGCGCCTCTTATTTTTCTCACTTATTTAAAGTGATTCAACTTGTTGACCCACCATAGGAGCAATTCAGATGCAAAATTTTAAGAATAAATATTGGTGCATCAAGAGTTCGCGGGTATGGATAAGTATGGTGGTAATTTGGTGCTTGATTAGCGTTTATTTAAGTTATCAAGAGTGGCCAATGCATTGGCATGATGATAAGCGGTTTTACCCAGAAGCGTTCAGGAACTGGTTATTTTGGGCCAGTTGGTCAGTGCCCTTGCTCTTGATTTATAGCTTCATTGGTTTTTTTAAAAGTCAGACTATTTTAAAAAGATTATCCTTTTGTTTGTTTTCCCTATTTTTTTTGATTGCATCATGGGCAAGGTGTGTAGAGCCCCAACTTTTAGTCCTTAAAAAAACTACTATCGTTAATTTACCAGCCAACGTACAGGCAGTCAAAATAGCTCTCGTATCGGATTTGCATTTGGGTTTGTATTATCGCTCGTGGCATTTAAATCAATTGGTTAAAAAATTAAACGAGTTACCAGTAGATGCGGTTTTTTTTGCCGGTGATTGGACTTATGAAACTGATCTAGACATGGTTCAAGCTTATTCGCCATTGGCACAAATCAAACATAGAAAATTTGGTGTTTTGGGCAACCATGATTTAAGAAAACCAGGACCCAATTTAGAACTACAACTGCGAAATGCATTGATGCATAACGGAGTAGAGTTAATCGAAGGTAAAACCTTAGATTGGCAAGGTTGGCAAGTAGTCGGAATTGATGATTTATGGGGTGGTAAGCCCGAATTTCAAGTACCTTATTTATTAGCTCCCATATTACAAGAAGGGGCTAACCGTAGATTGGTATTAACTCATCAACCCGATACAGTAGAACAATTTAAAAATAAAGCTGCATTTTTAACAATGGCGGGTCATACCCATGGTGGACAAATTCAGCTACCATGGTTAACTGAATGGAACCTAGAAATATTTTCAAGAAACCCATGGTATGACGGTTTGTATCATTTACCTCAAACTCGTTTATTTGTGACGACAGGTGTAGGAATGACAGGTTTGCCAGCCCGATTTTTAACACCACCCAGAATAGATTTAATCAGCTTAGAGCATTAAATAACCAATTCAGCTTGGGTGGTAAATTAATCAAATGAACCAAAATAGGAATTAATTGTAATGTCGTTAACTCAAGCGCAAATAGTAGCCCAAGAAATGGGTTTTTGTCCACAGCGTCTATCGCTTATTAATCAACATTTTGAGCCATATGTGCAAGATGGCCGTTTGCCTGGTTTTACCTTATCGGTGTCTAGAAAAGGGCAAGTCGTGCATCGGCATACTTACGGAATGGCAGATATTGAAGCAGGCATTGCAACACAAGAAGATACAATTTATCGAATTTATTCGATGACTAAACCCGTTACCACTGTGGCCCTGTTAATGTTAATGGAGCAGGGTAAACTACAGCTGACCGATTTAGTGAGTGACTACATTCCTAGTTTTGCACGCACCAAGGTTTGGCGCTCTGGCTCTACCGCCAAACCTGTTTTAGATGGTCAAACTGAACCCATGCGCATATGGCATTTATTAACCCATATGTCAGGATTGACTTATGGATTTTTTTATGCTCATGCGGTAGATGATTTGTACCGTAAAGATGGCTTAGAGTTTGGTGCTAGGGGAGCGAAAAATTTAGCTGAAGTATGTGAACGCTATGCAGCATTACCGCTGTTATTTCAATCGGGTAAATCGTGGAATTACAGTGTAGCAACAGATGTAGTGGGGCGCATTGTAGAAATAATTTCTGGTCAAACTTTAGATCAGTTTTTTCAGGACTATATTTTTCAACCATTGCAAATGAGTGACACGAGTTTTAGTGTTAGTCCTGATAAAGCACAACGAGTCGCCGCACTATATGGGGTTGGCGAAGCAGGTAAGGGACTGCGCCGTTTAGATGTGATGGGAAATGACGCATTCAAAGAACCGGTTTACCATTCGGGTGGTGGTGGTTTGTTATCGACTCATCAAGACTACACACAGTTCTTACGTATGCTAGAAAACAAAGGTCATTTAAATGGGGTGAGACTTTTATCACCTAGCACAATTGCTTTAATGACCATGAATCACTTGCCTTATAACCAAGATGTCGCCACTTTTGGAACCAACGTGGGTGAAGAGGTCAGTTATGAAGGACTAGGTTTTGGTTTGGGTGTTTCTGTCGTAATTGATCAGGCTAAGACACGTTCGACTTGTCCTGTAGGTACGTATGGATGGGGTGGTGTTGCCAGTACCGTTTTTTGGGTCGATCCTGTCAACCAAATTACAGCTCAATTTTATACTCAGTTATTACCATCAAGTACCTATCCAATTAGGCCATTTTTAAGGCAGTTGGTTTACCAAGCATTGGTAGATTAATTGGTAAATAAGTGGGTACAGCTCTACACTTCTTAATTGATATTTGCCTGATGAGAAAATTGTTTTTCCACTTTATGCAAAGGTTTAATAAAACAGCAAATAGATTTTGAATTAATATTTTGAATCTTGTTGCCAATTGATATGGCTAAGTTTTAAAAATCAAAATATATGAAACGCAGAAATTTAATCGGTTTAATTGCAGTATTAGCATTGTATAAAAAAGCACATGCCCAAGAGAATTCAAATCACAAGCAAATAGCTTCCAATCTGAAACCTGCTACTTTTTACTGGTTAGATGCACCGGGTCTCACTGTTTTTTGGTCTGAAACCTTTTTGCAAGTGGTGCGTAGCTCAAGTTTAGAGGCTCCGATGGTAGCCCGATCTATGGCAATAATTCATACGGCCATGTATAACGCTTGGGCTTGTTTTGATGATCAATTATTAGCGACAACAAACGTCGCAGATTTTAAGCAAGTTAACACCACGCATAACTTGCAAAATCAATTGGTAGCCATGAGTTATGCTGCTTATACTGCTCTTTTAGCACAGTTTCCAACTCAAGAAAAACATATTCACAAAGTCATGCAAGAGTTGCATTTTCCAGTTAAGGCTAAAAATGCACCTGCTATCTATGCTAAGGCTGCTTGGGTGGGCGAACGTGTTGCTCAAATAGTTTTAATTGAAAGATTAAATGATGCTTCTAATCAAGATGGCGGGTTATCTAATTCGCAGCTAGCATTTGATAATTACCAAGCTTATGAAATTAAAAATGCGGTCTTGGACTATTCAGACACTCAGCCAATAGACGCTACACTACCAGATGTTTGGCAGCCCATTAGCTATGTCAATGCGAAGGGTACTCAAGTAACACCTGCGTTTTTAGTTTCGCATTGGCATTTGGTGACTCCGTTTGCTCTTACGAGTGCCAATCAGTTCCGCCCAGCAGCTCCTGCTGTGTGGGGTAGCGATGGATTTAAAAAACAAGCAATACAGTTATTAGAAATTCAAACTCATCTTAGCGATGAACAAAAAGTAATTGCTTGTTATTGGAATGAAAGACCTCATTCTGAATTGCCCCCAGGACAATGGTTAATGTTTGCGCTTGAAATGGCTAAACGTCAAAAAATGAGCCAGCAAAAGGTCTTACAGCTTTGTTTTGCACTTTCAAATGCTTTATTAGATGCATCAATTGCGGTTTGGGATGCCAAGTTGTTTTATGAGTCGGCTAGGCCAATTACCGTGATGCGACATGTCTTTCGAGATCAAATGATTATGAGCTTTGGCGAGAAAGGGCCGGAGGGTGGTTTGCAAGCACAATTGGGTCAGTTATGGCGCCCTTATCAAGCAAATCATTTTCCTTCTCCTGCCACTCCTGAATATGTCTCAGAACAAAGTGCATTTGCAGCAGCTGGAGCTGAAGTATTAAAACTATTTATGGGTTCAGATCGTTTTGAAATGAGTCATGTTCAAGACAAGAACAGCTTGAGTTTCGATGCAACTGCACCTACGCAAAATATAACTTTATATTGGCCTACTTTTACAGCTGCTGCAGAGCAAGCCGGTATGTCAGGAATATATGGTGGAATTCATTTTATGGCAGGTAATTTAGAAGGCCTACAACTTGGCCGTCAAGTGGCTCGGCAAGCGTATCAAAAGGCAAAGTCTTATTGGAAAGATAAAATCCAATAAGACTCTTACCTGTGTTACTTAACCAGCTGCTTGTAAGGCGAGACCAGCATGCTCGCGGAGCGGATGAAAATGAATTTTTGGGAAGCGCTCTTGGGCTAAGCGTACATCATAGGGTGATGTACATAAATAAGCCAAGGCATTAGCTGCATCATGAGCCATACGAATAGGATAGGCATTTACAAACTCGCGTAACTCTTGCGGTGTATCGGCAGTAATCCAACGAGCGCCTGTGTACTGACATCCTTCTAGGCGGACATCAGCATCGTATTCGGTTTTTAAACGGTGTTGCACCACTTCAAATTGCAATTGCCCCACAGCACCCAACAACATAGCACCACCAGTTTCTGGCCGAAACACTTGAATTGCACCTTCCTCACCCAATTGTGCTAAACCTTGTTGTAATTGTTTAGCCCTTAAAGGGTTTTTAAGTACCACCGTCATGAACATTTCTGGCGCAAAGAAGGGCAAGCCAGTGAATTGCAGGCTGGCACCATCTGTGATGGTATCCCCTAGTTGCACACCACCATGCGTGGTAAAACCAATAATATCGCCAGCATAAGCTTCTTCGACAGCTTCACGGCGTTGGCTCATAAAGGTGACAACCGAAGTAGGGCGCAATTCTTTGCCAGTACGTTGAACCTTGAGCTTCATACCTGGTGTGTATTTACCCGAGCACATACGGACAAATGCAATTCGATCTCGGTGTGAGGGATCCATATTCGCTTGTACTTTAAAAACGACACCCGCAAAGGCTTTATCTTCGGGGGCAATATCTTTAATCACGGGCTGACGGTTTACCATGATGCTGCTTTGACGTGCTTGTGGTGCTGGGGCTAAATCAACCAAAGCATCAAGTACTTCCATTACACCAAAGTTATTCACGCCAGAACCAAAAAATACTGGAGTTTGTTTGCCCGATAAAAATGCTTCTTTATCAAACGCAGGAGAGGCGCCTTGTACCAATTCCATACTTTCTTTGGCAAGGGTATAGTCATGACCAAAACGAGCCGTTAAAGTGGCCTCGTCACTTAAATCAATAGTATCAAAGTCATGGTTTAGACGGTCAGAACCAGACTCAAAAACAGTCATTTTTTGAGTCCGTAAATTCATAATCCCTGCAAAGGTTTTGCCTTGGCCAACTGGCCATGTCATAGGCACACAAGGCATACCCAATTCGCGTTCGATTTCATCTAATAGTTCGATAGGCTCTCGAACTTCGCGGTCCATTTTATTGACAAAGGTAATAATAGGCGTATCACGTTGACGGCACACCTCAATGAGTCGTCTGGTTTGCGCTTCTACACCGTTGGCCGCATCAATTACCATAAGGGCAGAGTCGACAGCGGTTAAAACCCGATAAGTATCTTCACTGAAGTCTTTGTGACCGGGAGTGTCTAGTAGATTGACCACATGATCACGGTATAACATTTGCATGACCGAGCTTGCCACTGAAATACCCCTTTGTTTTTCAATTTCCATCCAGTCACTGGTGGCATGGCGACTGGCTTTACGCGCTTTAACTGAACCGGCAATTTGAATTGCGCCTGAAAACAGCAAAAGTTTTTCAGTTAAGGTGGTTTTACCAGCATCGGGATGAGAAATAATCGCAAAGGTACGGCGACGACGGGTTTCGTTGAGAAATGACACGGAATGAGCCCTAAAGAGATTGGAGTTTGTGTGGGCCAAGAGTAAAACACAAGGGTAAAACACAAGGCTACAGCACAAATAAAGGTGCAAGTTTTTTAAATCAGTTTGCTTAATAAACCCAGTGGTTTAAAGAAGCCCATTCCAAAACCCAAGATGGGCCGTCATGGAATAGATGGAAGTGGCTTATTGGGACAGTTTTAACCCCATAATTTTTATAGGTAAATGTCAATAAAATAAGCTTTCTAAGCCAATGCCATGATTGCGATGAGGTGTTTTGTGCAGACTTCCTAAGCAAGGTCTCTATTATCCCAGATTTATTGTGGGTCAGCTATTTTTGGTCCTCCAGTTGTTTTTGAAGTCTCAGATAAACGTCAATGATAAAAATTGTTCAATGCATGGTAGTTTTTTACACATTTAGTGAATAAGATTTTCTAAGCTGTGATGTAATAAAAATCCTTGAGGGTTCATATAGAGATGAAAATTTCATAGCCCTTATTTATTTAATTTTGAATTAACTTTTGTACAATGACTGATTTAACTGTCCGTTTTGAAGCCGCTGTAGCTCAATCTAAAGAGCTTTCAAGCCGACCTAATAATGCTACTTTATTAAAAATATATGCTTTATATAAACAAGGCACTCAAGGTGATCTGCAAGATGCTAAGCCAGGCTTTTCTGATATGGTGGGACGTGCCAAATGGGACGCTTGGAATGCTTTAAAAGGCACATCTCCTGAGCAAGCTCAAAAAAAATATATTGATCTTATTGACTCTCTTGAGTAATTAACTCATCTAATTTTTGATTCATTTCTGCCAATATTTTGTCTTTAAAAGCACCCAATAAAAATCCTAAAGTGGCATCTAACTCGAAGGTGTTGGCTGTCACTTTTAGACTGCCTTTTACGCCTGATCGAGAAAATTCCAAGCAATCAGCGACGTCTCCTTCTTGATAGCTGCAGGTCATATCAAATTTTTCAGTTGATTTTTCGCCCCATTTTTTTGCAATAAGTCTGGCTTTTTCAAAGCCCAAGGGATGTTCACGGCGTAATTGAATGGTGGTCATATAAAAAAAGATGAAAGATAGTAGTGTTAGTGGGATATTTTAGTTTTAGCGATTTGGTTCAATTGCTTTAATTTGGATTGTCTATCTTGAAAACTGAGATTAGCTAATGCTTGAACCTCCTCATAAAATATTGGCCAGTTATTACTTTGTTGGTAGAGATAAATAAAAGCATCTACCCATACATCGTAAGTGGCATCAGAAACCAAGGCTGCATTATTAAGTGAAAAAGCCCAGGCATCAAAAGAGCTATCGCCTTGCCACTGCTGTTTGAACTCGAGATAGGCTGTCTTGAACTCTAACATGGCTTGCGCTTTTTGTGCTAAGGCCCAATCTTTCGAAATTTTTTGTTCTTCATAGGCCTTATAAACGGCTAATAATTGTTGTCTTGTGTGTTTAGTTAATTGTTTAAATTGATCACGTTTTTGCCTGCGTATGGCGTCTTTATCAATATCTGTTATTGGGTTTTCGAGCGCTTGCATGGCATTAGCTAACTGACTTTTTTGTGCCAGCCATTGTTGCCAGCCTATTTTTTCAACTGCAGTAGCAAAAGATTCATTAAAGGCACTGTCATCAGGGGCATAAACTTTTTGGTGCGCTAACTCATGAAAAATCAAGCTAATTAATTCTTGGTCCGGATAATAGACAAAGGTATTGAGAATTGGGTCACCACCTAAAAGATTACTCCACCCTAAACTTGAATAGGCAGGGACGGGATAGGTTTTGACTTCATAACCTAAAGTTTCAAGCTCTTTGGCTTGTTGCTGGGCTGCCTCTAGGGTGTAAAAGCCTTTGTAACTCACACATCCGGCAATCCAAAAACACCATGTTTTAGCTTGAAGTGAGAGCTGCGGTGCCGCCACGACATTCCAAACAGCAGCTTTTTGATTCAAGTCGGCATAACGTGTGTAACTAGCATTATCGGGTAAGAACAGTTGCTCACTGGCAAATTGCCTAGCCTTTGCACTTAGGGCTAAACGCTGTTTTAAGGGCTCGGGTGTTTTGGGGTCTTTAAGGACTTCATCAATTGGTTGGGCTTTTAACAGCATACCCATATGACCATTTGCAGCTTGCCAATAGTACTGCGTACTAGCGCAACTACTCAAGCCTAAAAGTAGCAGTATAAAAGCCAAAAAAAGCCATTTGACACCCATAAATTTCATTGCAGTGAAGGTCTGTTTTATTGTCCTAATGCTTCAAATTGTGCATCTGTTAGTTTTTCAATTTCGACTAAACAATCATAAAAAACAGGTGCTCTGCCCATATCAGTTAACTTTTGGCTGGTGAGTTCATTTACATTGGTACCAGCCAATGAAATTTTTCGCCACCAAATACCTAAGGCATTGACGACACCAGCACGGGCTCGGTGGTTTAAGTGGGCTCGGCAGATATAACTTCCACGGTCATTAAAGAGCCTTACTGCGTCGCCTTGAGTAATGCCTCGTTTGTCAGCGTCTAATTGGTTAATTTCAACATAGGGCTCGCCCTCAATTGCAAGTAGTGATTCAACGTTTACAAAAGTGGTATTTAAAAAGTTACGAGCTGGAGGTGAGATCATGGCTAGCGGGTAGCGGTGGTCTGATCCAGGCAGTTCGTAATTGGCAATATAACTTGGAATGGCGGATATTCCTTGCTTGGCCAAACGCTCGCTGTAAAACTCACATTTGCCAGATGGAGTGGGGAATTGCCCTTTGGCAAACGGGGCATCACTAAGGCTTGAATGCACAAAACCTTGAGTGTTAATAACTTGCCAATCAATCAGGCCATCAAAAGCGGTTTTACAAAGACTTTCATCGGACTCGGTAAATACCTCTGTAAGTGCACCTTGACATAAACCCATTTCACGGGCTAATAATCTGAAAAATTCAGTATTGCTTTTCGCCTGACCTAATGGGGCAATAGCAGGCTTATTGAGTAATACATCGGTGTGTCCATAGGCCTTATGAATGTCCCAGTGCTCTAGTTGAGTGGTAGCAGGGAACACATAATCGGCATAGTCGGTAGTATCGGTTAAAAAATGCTCGAGTACCACGGTAAAGAGGTTTTCACGGGCTAAACCCTGAACCACTTTCCCTGACTCGGGGGCAATTGCTGCTGGATTACTATTAAAAATAATCATGGCTTCAATGGCAGGACCCCACTGCTCTGAGCTTTCTTTTAATAAGTCGTCGCCAATGGTGGTCATATTGATAACTCTGCGCCGTACTTTTGCTAAATCGGGTCTTTGTAAAGCAGCCGACCTCGCAACATTGGCGCTAGAACTTGATAATAAAGCACCGCCAGCCGCATGACGCCAAGCACCAATTAAAGCAGGTAAGCTCAGCACCGCCCTCACCGCATTGCCACCCCCTTTAGTACGTTGCATGCCGTAATTGAGGCGAATCGCAGCCGCTTTGTTATTTCTAAAACAAGTGCCATATTCTTGGGCTAAAGCAATAATTTCTTGGGCTGTAATGCCGCAAACTACAGCAGCCTTTTCTGGTGACCAAGCCATTGCTTCTTGTCGTAACATTTCAAAACCCAAGGTATAGTTTTGAATATAGTCATGATCTAGGTCATTATTGCAAATGAGTTGATGCATGATTGACAAGGCCAAAGCAGCATCAGTGCCAGGTAAAATCGCAATATGCTGATGACATTTATCGGCGGTTTCAGTTTTACGTGGGTCAATACAAATAAGTTTTGCACCTTTGCGTTTGGCTTCTTGGGCGTAGCGCCAAAAATGTAAATTACTGGTAATGGAGTTACTTCCCCAAATAATAATTAAATCACTATTAGCAAATTGTTCAACTTTAGTTCCTAGTTTTGCTCCTAAAGTGTAGGTCATGCCCTCAGCTCCAGCTGAGGCACAAATAGTACGGTCAAGGTCGCTAGTACCTAAATAATTAAAAATACGTTCAGAAATAGAGTCCCCTTGCACAGCGCCTAAAGTGCCACCATAGCTGTAAGGCAAAATAGCGAGGGGGTTAGTGGCTACCAAAGCATTTAATCGATTGGCAACGTCTTTTAATGCCTCTTCCCAGCTCACTGGCTCGAATAAGCCTTCACCCTTGGCACCTACCCTTTTAAGAGGCGTTAAAATTCGGTCTTTGTGATAAGTACGCTCAGTGTATTTAGACACTTTGTTGCACAACACCCCATGAGTATTGGGATGATGAGGATTACCCTGTACCTTTACTGCAAGTCCGTTGTTAACAGTGGTAATAATAGAGCAGGTGTCAGGGCAGTCATGAGGGCAAGCGCCTAAAACTTGTTGGCTAGATTGTTCGCCGTAAGCTAAATTATCAAGGTGAAAACTGTGTTCCAAGGTGAATCCTTTTGATTCGAAAAATAGAGGAGGCTTTAAGGAATGATTCTTAAAGTAAAAATGGGCGTGAAACGAATTAGCAAAAAGTCAAATCAAGCTTTAAATTTAATGAATAATAAAAGCTTAACTTATGCTAGAGTCGCCTAATGGTAGCAAGATTGTGACGACTAAACCACCCTCTGCATGATTATGTAATCTTATTTCACCACTATGGGCTTGAATAATAGCATTGGCAATTCCCATTCCCAAACCTGTTACGCTGGGGTTTTGCTGTTGACCATGTGGTAAGCGAGTATGTGGCTCAAAGGCCGACCCAATTAAAGCGGGGGGTATTCCAGGTCCAAAATCACGAATTTCAATCACTGCATAAGGAGGATTTTTGAACAACTGAATATGTGCTTTTTTACCGTATAAAACAGCATTGTCAATTAGGTTACTCAGAGCGCGCTCTAGGGCTAGCGGTTTGGCTGGCACAATGAGAGCTTCAAGTTGAGTTTCAATAGCCGCGTCAGGATAAATGGGGCGTGTTGCAAGCCGTTGCAACATGGCATCCAATTTAATCTGATCTACATTTTCATGAATATCGGAATCCTTAACGCTTTGTAATGCTGTTTTCACCATGCGATCTAAGTCATCAAGATCTTCATTGAAGTCGGCTCTTAAATCATCATCATCAAGTAACTCAGTACGTAATTTGAGTCGCATTATGGGGGTTTTTAGGCCATGTGAAATTCCCTGAAAAAGTCTTTCACGGTCGAGTAAGTAGCGTTGTATATGAGCTTGCATTTGATTAAATGCTTTTGCGGTACGTCTTAATTCAGTGGTGCCTGTTTCAGGAATAGGTTCAGGTACACCTCCAGGACGACCAAAAATGTCGGCTGCATGAGCGATTTTATTGAGCGGTTTGACAAGGCCTCGCACCAATAAAAATGACAAAACTAAAACAGTTAACAAAGTAAGTAAACCCAAGCCTAATTTATCGAGCGTAAAACTAGCATTTTTTTGAAAAAAATAAGGGTCTGGCATGGTGGTGGCCAAATAAAGCCACGTATTAGTTTCGATCTCGGCTTGAATCACCAAGATAGGCACTTGAGTATCACTTAATAATAAAGTGGTGTCAGTCCATAATTCGGGTAAATCAGTTACATATCGACCATCATCAGCGACCACTAAACCCTTTGGCCAAGCAAAAACCGCCACTGCTTGAGTGGTTGACTGGTTGACATGTTTTCTTAAGCCAGCTTGAATAGATTGCGCCACCTCTGTAACTAGAGAGTTATTTTGGATGGCTGGAACAGGGATATAGGATTGATTGACATTAACGAAAAATCTAGTTCCTCCCATTGTGCGAAGTTGCTCTATGAGAATTGGGCGGTACTGAGTAGGTAAATCTTTAAAAAATCTGATAGTACCTATAGCGTTAATGGCTAATTGTTGACCCGATTTAAGTGCATCAAGACGGGTTGTTTCACGTAATTGTTGTTGCCATGCCCAAGAGCTCAACAATTGGACACTAATAATTCCGGTCAACATGACAACCAATAACCTACCCAATAAAGTATTGGGTAGAAGTTGTTGCCACAAAGAGCGAATAAATGTCATGAATTACTTGGTAATGCTACACTTTTGATGGGTTGAAATTACACATCAGTTGCTGTTGTAGTAACATCAGCAGAAAATACATAACCACTGCCACGCACTGTTTTAATTAAGACTGGGTGCTTACCATCGTCGCTGAGGCGCTGACGTAAACGACTAACTTGCACATCAAGTGAGCGGTCGAGTGGGCCTAAGTCACGCCCACGAGTTTGCTCCATGAGGCGACCACGATCTAGTGTTTCGCCCGCATGTTCAGCAAAGAATCTTAATAAATTAAAGTCCATGCTGGTAAGCACGATGGGTTCACCGTTAGGGTCGGTGACGATACGCTCGACTAAATCAACTACAAAACCAGAGAAGCGTAAATAACGTACGGGGCCGTTATTTTGACCACCCGTCATACGACGCTGAATTGCCTTAATGCGTGCTAATAATTCGCGTGGATTATAGGGCTTGGCCATGTAATCGTCAGCGCCTAACTCTAGACCGACAATACGGTCGGTGTCATCTGCGCTAGCGGTGAGCATAATAATAGGGACTGCATTATTTTGCCTTACGTGACGACATAAAGCAAAGCCATCTGTGTCAGGTAACATGACATCTAAAATGACCAATCCAATCGTTTCTTTAAGACGGTCATATTCTTGCATAAAGCTAGCACCATCGTGAGCGGCATAAACCTCATACTGATGTCTTTCAAGATAAGACTTTAAAAGATTGCGAGTTTTGATATCGTCATCGACAAGAAGAATAGATTTAATCATTGTGTTACCTTAGTTTTATTGTCGGCACTACGAATAATCGTAGCGAGTCGAATTTGAGTTTCTTTTAAATTGGTTTTTTCGGCTGTCAAAGACCGCCAAAGGGTATAAGCAATGGCATCTTTGGTTGCTTCATCAGCGACCATTCGATGAGCCAGACTTGGTACTTTTATTATCTTGGGATTATTAAAATTATCCCAGGAGTCTTTTGCACAAACATCAAGTGTTTTATTGTCGATGTCACGTCTTACTGGAACAGAGCCTTTAACTTTGTTGTAGTTCATTTGAGCAGTAAGCCCAGTAACCGTTTCGACAAATTTTTCTTGAACTTCAGAATTAGATTGATTACCAATTAATAAGGCGAGGGTATCAATGCTATAAAGATGAGCCTTAGAAGTGCCAGGAACTGGTGTACAACCAAAATCTTGGTTAGGCACATAACCCCAAGACATGAGTTCTCCTTTTGCCCAGTCCCCCATTAATAACAATGCAATTTTGCCCTCGGCCAAGTCACGGGTATTAGAACTCCATGTTTTTTCTGAAGGTTTTGATTGTCTCGAACTAAGACTTCTCATCCATTGGAGTCGATTAAGCGCCTGAAGTACAGGCGCTTGTAGCCAATCTTTTTCTTGTCGCTTTTGCATAAGATCGAGATAAGCAGGAGCACCTGCTTCTGATAATAGGATAGCTTCGAAAGCAGTATTAATTTGCCATGGCTCGTCACTCCATGCAATAGTTTGTACACCACTGCCTTTTAGGCGTTGATGAAGAATTTCTATATCTGCCCAAGTGGTGGGTGGTGCTAAATTTAGTTGATCTAAAACAGCTTTGTTATAAAGCATACTATTGATTCGGTGCACTCCTAAAGGAGCCCCAATTACTTTGTTTTTATAAGTAATAAGGTCAAGTACTGTATGGGAAACAGTGGCTTCTAGTTTGTTTTTCTCTAGGACACGATTGAGCGGAAGCACAACACCCATGTCGCTCCATTCATTTAAAGTGGAACCAATGATTTGTGCCACGTCTGGGGCGTCACCCATTAAAATTTTAGTTTTTAACACTTTGACTGCCGCCATACCACCACCACCTGCAATTGCTGTGTCTTTCCAAAATACACCTTGATTGAATAACTGAGTTTTTAACTGTTCTACTGCTTTGCTTTCACTTGATGAAGTCCACCAATGCAATACGTCAATTGACTGTGCATATAAACTGCAATTTGTAAGGCAAGCGAGTGAAATGATTATCTGGGTAAACCTCCATTTCACAGCCATCAAATAATTTGAAAGAAATCTCATTTTTGAAAGGGTGTAAAGTAATGTGGCTTGATAGTTAACCAGTTGAAGGTATTTCCCGTTGACGTCTTTTTGGTTGGTAAAGAAGTGTAACTCAAAATCTTTAGTTAATCAAAATTCCTAAGTCAAATCACGCTAATACAGATTTGTAACATACTTGCGATAATAATAGAAAAAAGATGCATAAGCGAGGTATGTTTTCACAAGATTACAAAAATGAAAAAGAAAATAATTGAATATTTATTGATTTTAAGGTTTATTGCTCTAATCCATTATGAAAATTAGAGCAGTAAATCTATATGTTGCAACAAATTACATGACTTTACCTAATAGGAGAAAAGGAAATAATGAGGGTCCAAGCAATTTCGAGTGACCAATGATGAAGTTCAAAACATATGATACGAGTAATTTATCTCATCGTAATTATATTAATGGTGATGCTAGATAAATGCTTGCAAGGTGTTGATGGGAATTAAATTGAGTTAAAAAAAAGAAAATGGGTGTTTTTTAAATCAGTCATCTGTCGTCAAAGTACAACTGATTCAAAATGTAAACTATTAGAAAATACAGCTTCCATTTTTAATATTTTTATAAATCTAGGTCCTCAATTACAAAAGGCACTCTTTGCGTCACACTACACATGAGTTCGTAACCTAGCGTTTGTGCTTTAGCAGCCACTTCATCTATTGAAATAATCGCTCCATTAGTAGCTTTACCCCATAATGTAACTACGCTTCCCATACCAGAACTTTTTAAGTGACTTAAATCAACACAAAGCATGTCCATACTGACTCTACCAATGGTGCGACTAGAGTGTCCGTCTATTAAAACGGGCGTGCCTGTCGGACAAATTCTAGGGTAGCCATCTGCATACCCGCAAGCTACAATGCCAACACGCATGTCATGCTGAGCTGTAAAACTAGAACCATAACCTACAGAGTCACCTGCACTCAAATTTTGAATGCCTATTATTTTGGCGCTGAGTGTCATAGTGGGCTCTAAGCCCCAATCTTGTGCAGTGTGCTGCGGATAATCTGGCGAGGCACCGTACATTGCAATCCCTGGTCTAATCCAATCGGAAGAGGTCTGTAGCTGTTTATTGACAGGAATATTAGAACTGGGCAAATGCAATAAAGTAGCAGCACTATTACAAACTGTTCTTTCGCCGGGCAAATCTTGAGTCACTTTGTCAAAAATCTCCATGGGATGAATAATGCCATTGGCAGTGTCACCGTCACTAAAGTGAGTCATGAGTGATATCTCATCTACTTGTGGCAACGCATTTAATCGTGTCCAAGCAGATTGATAACTATGCGGAGCAAAACCTAAACGGTTCATTCCGGTGTTCATTTTGAGGAAAACTCTATGGCCTTCATGGGTTTTATGGGCTGCCAACATATCTATTTGTTCATCGCAATGAACGGTATGCCATAGGTGATAGCGTGAACACATTTCAAGGTCTCTTGCCTCAAATACCCCTTCTAACAATAAGATGGGGCCTCTCCAGCCGAGTTGCCGCACTTTTATTGCTTCTTCTAAATCTAATAGCGCAATGCCATCAGCCGCTTGTATGCCCTTAAAGACTCTTTCAATTCCATGTCCATAAGCATTCGCTTTTACAACTGCCCATAAATTAGATTGTGGATTACTCTGTTTGAGTCTTTTAATATTGTGGCGAAACGATTCAAGATGAATGGTTGCTAAAATCGGGCGTGGCATTTGTAAAACCTCTTGTTAGATTGGGTTAAATATTTGAGTTTGGGGCTTGAAAGCATTCAAACAGGAACAAAGTACAATTTTGTCATCAATGACGTGATATAAACTATAAAAGTTTGATTCATTGCTCAAATTCATCTTCTATTCAAATGACTTGTACTGATTGCTTTATCTGTCTCAACTTTGTTTGGTATCGTTGGAGTGTTTGGCAAGTTTAATCTACAACAAGTATTGAGACATATGGCTGTATTTGACGCGCTACTTCCTATTTTTACCCAGTATGGGTATTTAGCTGTTTTTTTAATGTTGTTAATTTGCGGCTTTGGCATACCTATTCCCGAAGATGTTACCTTGGTAACTGGTGGTGTTATTGCTGGCATGGGCTTTGCCGATGTCAACACAATGGTGTTTGTTGGATTAGCTGGGGTATTGGTAGGTGACGGAATTATGTTCGGTCTAGGGCGCAGACATGGACCACGAATTGCCAACTCTAGGTTTTTTAGTAAAATTTTAACGCCAGAAAGATTTGAGCAAGCCCAAGACAAGTTTCAAAAATATGGCAAGTGGGTAATGTTTGTGGCAAGATTTTTACCTGGTTTAAGAACCCCTGTATTTTTTGCAGCAGGTATGACCAAACGAGTTCCATTTTATATTTGGTTATTAATGGACGGATTCGCTGCTATTATTAGTGTGCCTGCGTGGGTTTATTTAGGCTACTATGGCGCATTAAAACGTGATTGGTTATTTGCAGTTGTGCATAGAAGCCAAGATGTTTTATTGACTTTAATTGCAATTGGTGCAATGGCTGGACTTATCCATTGGTATAGAAAATATAAAATGAAGCCTGCAACTCTAGATTCTGATCACACTAATCCCGATAGTAGAGCTAGCCAAAAGCCATCAGACCGTAACGACCCCTCTTAACTTCAACTTTCGTCTGACTAAATAAAATTTTGTACATTTTATAAGCTCAGACGAAAAGCTTTATATCTACTCATTCATGTCATCCATTATTTCAAATACAGCTGCACTTTTAAAAAATGATCAAAACTTGGTTTGGTTAGACTGCGAAATGACGGGTCTCGATCCAGAAAAAGAACGTCTCATCGAAATTGCAGTAGTGGTGACAGGGCCTCATCTTAAGCCTAGGGTGGAAGGGCCAGTTTTTGTGATTCATCAATCAGATGAATTGCTTGATCAAATGGACTCTTGGAATAAAGGCACACATGGCAGAAGCGGATTAATTGAGAAGGTAAAGGCATCGACCGTTACTGAAGAACAAGCGGAAGAAGCATTAATAACATTCTTATCTCAGTTTGTGAGTGCTGGAGCTAGTCCTATGTGTGGTAACACAATTGGTCAAGACCGTCGATTTTTAGCTAAATATATGCCTCAATTGGAAGCGTTTTTCCATTACCGCAACCTTGATGTGAGCACTTTAAAAGAATTATCTAAACGCTGGCGCCCAGAGGTTTATAGCTCATTTAAAAAGCAACAAAAACACACTGCATTGGCTGATGTCCATGAATCAATTGAAGAACTCTGTCATTACAGGGAACATTTTTTGAATTTAAAATAAACTATTTTAAAAGTTATCACTTAATTGCAGATTTTGAGCGTAAATATGATGTGTTTGCGCTAAACCTGTTATTTTTTACAATAAGTGTATAAATATAATTTGGTATAAACCCTAATTCGTGTCATAATACTTTCTTGCATCCACCTCGTGAGCACTATTGGCTCGAATGAATTCAGGATGCATCCTGATCATCTTCCACTCACTTGGGGTGTTTTCTAATAAGACACCAATATCGTCACCTCGCCATTCCTACTTAAAATGGCATCGCCTTATGTATTGAATAAGGCAGTTATGACGTTGTTATCCGTTTGATGGTTGATGTTTTTATAACCATTAAATGGACCCGCCTTCACTTAACAGGCGGTATGAACATGACTGACTCTTTAATTCCTCGTGTCGAGGCTTTTTCTATTGACGCTGC
This sequence comes from Limnohabitans sp., assembly GCA_023260735.1. GTDB lineage: Bacteria > Pseudomonadota > Gammaproteobacteria > Burkholderiales > Burkholderiaceae_C > JALQUL01. The sequence goes on from JALQUL010000085.1 coordinate 21,524, forward strand.
TACAATCATTGACAGTGCATCCCCTATTACAGTTGAAGTTTTAACTACTGAAACTCCAGAACAACCATTGGTTAACCGTTTCGCGGAAATGGGTTTGTCCCCAGATTTGCTCGCTGCTATTGCCGATTTAGGCTACACAACTCCTACTATTGTTCAAGAAAAAACTATTCCTTTGGCATTAGGCACGGCTGACACTAGCAAAGCAGGTAACAAATCAAAGTTTGTTGATTTATTAGTATCTAGCCAAACAGGTAGCGGTAAAACAGCAGCATTTTTATTGCCAGTGTTACACACTTTAATCATTAACAAAGAAAACGAACGTCTCGAAGAAGAGGCACAGTTTCAACGTTTAACTGCTGAAGCTCTCGAAAAAGGTGAGCCGGCTCCAAAACGTCCAAAACGTCGTAATCCTACCGATGTTCGTAATTTTCAACCTGCAACGCCAGGTGCTTTAGTTTTATGTCCAACTCGCGAATTAGCACAACAAGTAGCGCATGACGCAATTGGTTTGGTTAAACATTGCCGTGGTTTACGAGTCGCGAATGTAGTGGGCGGTATGCCTTACCAACAACAATTGGCTAAATTACATAACGCTGATTTAGTAGTTGCAACACCAGGTCGTTTACTTGACTTGCAACGTTCTATGCAAATCAAACTTGAAAAAGTACGCTTCTTAGTCGTTGATGAAGCTGACCGTATGCTTGATTTAGGTTTTTCTGATGATTTAGCAGAAGTCAATCAGCTCACTATCGAACGTCAACAAACCATGATGTTTAGTGCTACTTTTG
>JALQUL010000163.1 GCA_023260735.1 Limnohabitans sp.
TTTAGATTTTTCTAAGATCGAAGCAGGCATGCTAGAAGTCGAGAGTATTCATTTTGATGTCCGCAAGGTAATGCATGAAACATTAAGATTTTTAGAGCCAAAAGCAGCTGAAAAAGGTTTACAACTTACCTTTCAAATTGCCCCCGATGTGCCTGAATATATAATTTCTGACCCGTACCGAATGAGGCAAATCTTAATCAATTTAGTAGGTAATGCAATTAAATTTACAAAACAAGGGTCTGTTTCAGTTGCATTGCAATTGTTCTCCATTACCGACTCTAATTTAGTATTAAAAATGAAAGTAGCTGATACAGGCATTGGCGTTCATGAAAGCAAATTGGAAGATATTTTTGGTACTTTTGTACAAGCCGATGGTTCTATTACTCGTCAATATGGTGGCACCGGATTAGGCCTTGCTATCAACAAACGCTTAGTGGAGTTATTAGGCGGGAAAATTGAGGTGCAAAGTGAATTAGGCAAAGGCTCTGTATTTAGTTTTACCTTTACAGCCATCAGAGGGGATAGTGCAAACTTAGCGGTTGCTCCGACCATTTTGACGAATGAAAAAACTACCAAGTTGCATGTCTTAGTAGCTGAAGATTATTTGATTAATCAAAAGTTAATTGGTATTCAGTTACAACGCTTGGGTCATACATTTGAAATGGCAGAAGACGGTCATAAAGCACTTAGTTTGCTTGAGCAAAAACAATTCGATCTAGTCTTAATGGACATTATGATGCCAGAAATGGATGGCTTAACTGCCATGAATCATATTCGTGAAAAAGACAAGCAAACGGGTAAACGTACTCCAATTATTGTTTTAACTGCACATGCGATTAAAGGCGATAGAGAAAGATTTATTGACGCAGGCGCAGACGGTTATGTATCCAAGCCCATTCAGGTTGAGTTGTTAAGAGCGGAGATTGAACTGCTACAAAAAAACAAAGTTCTTCAGTAATTGCTAGAGGTGTTCAATGAAACAGAGAAAAAATATTCTGTAAAGGTTGCCATGCAGTCATTAACAAGCTCGTTAAAATAATATACCTCAATAATTTACCAACCGCCATGTAAAAAATGCAGGGCCAAAATGGCATTTTTAACCAACCAGCAACCAGACAAAGTGGGTCACCAATACCGGGCAACCAGCTTAATAAACAGGCTTTAGGACCCAATCGATTTAAAAAATCCGTTGCTTTCAAAATCATTTTATTGGGTCGATTAGGGTGCAATATTTGCTGTGCTCCCCAGCCTATCCACCAGTTACTTGTGCCACCCAAAGTGTTGCCTATGGTGGCAACAGCAATAGTGTGCCACCACCAATCGGGCTGCAGTTGAATCAGCCCAAAAACAGCTGCCTCAGAACCCAATGGTAAAAGAGTAGCACTCAAAAAAGAAATAATGAAAATGCTACCTAATCCATATTGAGGTAAAGATAAAATTTGCAGTATCGACACAAGCCATTCGTTCATAAAAAATAAAATTAAGCTATGAAAGAGCAAGCAATTCAATCAAAGCAGTTAAAAACAAGCCTTATTTCGCTTAAAATTTAGGCATTAGTGTTCTTGTATTCTAAACTGTCTAACTACTAGCCTTTCCAAACAAAGCTAGCTTTATCAATATCTGCATTTTGATGGGTGAGAATACTTTTGAACCTAGCATCACTATTTTCTTTCCAATTCAATTACAGCATTCCATGCGCATAGGACCTTACCAGTTAAGTAATTCCTTGTTGGTAGCTCCTATGGCGGGAGTGACCGACAGGCCTTTTCGTGTCCTGTGCAAAAATTTAGGTGCTGGCTATGCGGTGAGTGAAATGATGACTTCACAACCACAGTTGTGGGCTACTCAAAAATCTAAAACTCGCATGAACCATGATGGTGAAAATGCACCTATTTCGGTTCAAATTGCAGGTACAGAACCTCAGCAAATGGCTAATGCAGCTTTATTTAATATCGATCATGGCGCACAAATTATTGATATTAATATGGGGTGCCCTGCTAAAAAAGTCTGCAATAAATGGGCTGGGTCTGCTCTTATGCAAGATGAAGATTTAGCGATTAGCATTGTGCAGGCAGTAGTGAATGCATGCCAAGTGCATGGTGTGCCGGTCACACTGAAGATGCGCACTGGCTGGAGCGATCAGCATCAAAATGCTTTGTCTATTGCTTTAAAGGCACAAGACGTAGGTATACAAATGCTGGCGCTACACGGAAGAAGTCGTGAGCAAGGTTATAAAGGCCAAGCCAGTTATGAGTTAATTGCTGAGGTAAAATCTCGCCTCCAAATTCCTGTTGTGGCTAATGGTGATATTGATTCCCCAGAAAAAGCAGCAATGGTTTTAAAAGCAACTGGAGCGAATGGCTTAATGATTGGAAGGGCTGCACAAGGCAGACCGTGGTTATTTCGTGAAATAGCCCATTATTTAGCAACAGGACATTTTTTACCCCCCCCTCTGGTTACGGAGGTGCGTCAACTTTTGTTGGCCCACTTGCAAGATCATTACAGTTTGTACGGTGAATATCTTGGACTTAGAAGTGCCCGAAAACATATCGGTTGGTATGTTAAAGCACTGCCTGGAGGCCAGGCTTTTCGCTCCTATATGAATACCCTTGAGGACTGCGAGCAACAATGGCTGGCGGTTGCTCAATTTTTTGATGAATTGGCCCAGAGCCACACACTTTTGCCAACTACAGAGCAAAGTGAGAACTTGAATTAGAGTGAAGTAATATGAGTAAGCATTTAATTGAGCAGGCCGTAAGCAGTAGCTTACAAGCCTATTTTACCGACCTAGATGGAGCCGAGCCGAGCAAGCTTTATGACATGATGATGATGGTTGCTGAGCGTCCTTTATTAATTGAGGTGATGCAACGTGCTAACCAAAACCAATCAAAGGCAGCACAGTGGTTGGGCCTTAATCGCAATACCTTACGTAAAAAATTACAAGACCATCAGTTATTAGACTGAAGCATTTTTTTATTTTTATTTTTAATTAGTTGGGACCTTTACATGAATGCCTTAATTTCTGTTTCTGATAAAACAGGCGTATTAGAACTCGCCACAGCACTTGCTGCTAAAGGTGTTAAATTATTATCAACTGGTGGCACAGCTAAATTATTAGCTGATGCTGGTTTACCAGTAACAGAAGTAGCGGATATGACAGGTTTTCCTGAAATGTTAGATGGCCGTGTTAAAACTTTGCATCCCAAAGTGCATGGCGGCTTGTTAGCACGTCGTGATTTTCCTGAACATATGCAAGCCTTAAAAGATCATGGCATTGACACCATTGATTTTTTAATTGTGAATTTATATCCATTTGAGGCGACAGTGGCCAAAGCCAATTGCACCCTTGAAGATGCCATTGAAAATATTGATATTGGTGGACCAGCCATGGTGCGTAGTGCGGCCAAAAATTGGCAGGACGTGGCGGTGTTAACCGATGCAAGTCAATACGCAGGTTTTATTGAAGAGCTCAACACCCAAGGCAAGATCAGCCGTAAAACTCGGTTTGCTTTGTCGGTGGCTGCCTTTAATCGTATTAGTAATTATGATGCAGCAATTAGCGACTACTTATCTCGCATTGCAGAGGATGGCTCACATATGAGTTTTCCCGCTCAAAGCAATGGTCGATTTGTGAAGTTACAAGATTTACGTTATGGTGAAAATCCTCATCAACAAGCGGCTTTTTACCGTGACCTTTACCCCGCACCAGGCTCTTTAGTGACTGCAGTACAGTTGCAAGGTAAAGAGTTGTCCTATAACAATATTGCTGACTCTGATGCCGCATGGGAGTGTGTTAAGAGTTTTGAGGCGAATGCATGTGTGATTGTCAAGCATGCCAACCCTTGTGGCGTTGCAGTAGGCACTAACGCCCTTGAAGCTTATTCAAAGGCTTTTAAAACTGATCCCACCTCTGCCTTTGGCGGTATTATTGCCTTTAATTGCCCTGTCGATGAGGCCACTGCAAAAGCAGTTTCAACTCAATTTGTTGAAGTATTAATCGCGCCGTCCTATTCTGAAGCCGCCTTGGCAGTTTTCCAAGCTAAAGCCAATGTACGCGTATTACAAATTAGTTTACCTGAGGGCGGAAAATCGGCATGGGACAAAGGTCTTAATTTAATGGATGTTAAACGTGTGGGTTCAGGTTTGTTAATGCAAACGGCCGATAACCATCAATTAAGTCTGGCCGATTTAAAAGTCGTCAGTAAGGCTCAACCAACAAAAGAGCAATTGCAAGATTTAATGTTTGCTTGGAATGTGGCCAAATATGTGAAATCTAATGCGATTGTATTTTGCCAAGGTGGCATGACAATGGGGGTGGGGGCTGGTCAAATGAGTCGCTTAGATTCAGCCCGTATTGCGAGCATAAAAGCGGGTCATGCTGGTTTGAGCTTAAATGGCACAGTGGTAGCCAGTGACGCATTTTTCCCGTTCCGTGATGGTCTAGATGTGGTGGTAGATGCAGGCGCAACAGCAGTTATTCAACCCGGTGGTAGTATGCGTGACGATGAAGTAATTGCGGCAGCCGATGAGCGCGGCGTGGTAATGGTTTACACAGGTGTGCGTCATTTTAGGCATTAAACAGAGGGAGTTAAAAAAGCAGGTGTTCAATCTGCTTTTTTAGCTCTAAGATGAAGTGCTAATGGACCAAATGAATTGTAAAAACCAGCCCTCTGAATTCATTCCATATCGATACCAATTGATAAATAAGGAAAGTATCCAAACGCAGTAATGCAGAGGCGGCGGAATACGATCTAACACTTTTTTACCCCATGCATCTGCATGCTGAGTAATACCCATCACATATGCTAAAAAACTCAGACCAATAGCAAAAGCAATGAATAACCAATACGGGAAAAATGCTTGGTAGAAAAAAGCCTGCTGTACATCGCCAACTAACAAAGCTTGTGTGGCTCTTGTTATTCCACAAGTAGGGCAGGCGCAGCCTGCCTTCCATATTGGGCAAGCTAGCTGACTATTGGCTATTGCAAAACCAGTCCCACTTAATAGTGTCAGTGTTAAAAGCCTTTTTTGGGGTTGGTAGTTGGAATTGGCTTTTAAGCGACTCCAACCCCGCTTCACCAAGCCCGACCCATTAGTAACGTGGGAAAAATTCGAACTCACCTAGTTGTCCCACCTTATTGGCTTTTGCATTACACATAAAATAATCAACAGCCATAGGCAAAAAGCCAAAACCGCCTGTTAATAAACTGATACCAATCCAAATTAGCCCTTTAAGCCCTTGGTTAAGTTTGACAAAACCAATCGGCATACAACATAAAAACCAAAAAATAGCTTCGCCAGTACTCATGCCATTGACTTTTGCTATTTCACCTGATTTGCTTAAAAAGTTATTGTGTTTGCGCAGTTGAACACCACAATGGGTGCACATAATTTGTAAAGGTTTGGTGGCTGCCCCGCAGTCTTGACAATGGTTATCACCTTGTAAGGGTGCCATGCCACAGCCTGGGCAGGCAATGGCTTTGTCATTGACTTCTTTTGAACAAGTACGGCAATACATAAGAGTAACCCTTCACTATAAATAATTAGTTTTTATACTAGCATGAAAAATATCAAGCAGCGGAGAATAGTCAGTTCACTATAGTAGTGGGTAAAATTTTGTTAGATTTTTACAAACCCGCCATCACCTTCTTGGCTACTTCAATACTAGTCGCAATATCTTCATTAGTGTGAGCGGCACTGACAAACCCAGCTTCATATAAAGCCGGGGCAATATAAACACCATTGTCTAATAAGCCATGAAATAATTGGTTAAATACTTGACTATTGGTGGTCATGACTTTGGCATAGTTTTGCGGCAATTCATCAAACATAAAAAAGCCAAACATACCGCCCTCGCTATCGACGCTAAAGGGTAGACCATTGGCTTTAGCGGCAGCTAACCAGCCCTGGGTAAGGGTTTGTGTTTTTTGCGAAAGCTGGTCAAAGAAACCTGGTTTTTGAATTTCTTTTAATGTGGCTAAACCACAGGCGGTAGCTACAGGGTTACCCGATAAAGTACCAGCTTGATAGACTGAACCCATAGGAGCCATATGTTCCATAATAGCCTTAGAACCACCAAAAGCGGCTAAAGGCATACCTCCACCAATCACTTTTCCCATTACAGTAATGTCGGGTTTAATTTTTAGCACACTCTGAGCACCGCCTAAAGCGACCCTAAAACCACACATCACCTCATCAAAAACCAATAAAGCGCCGTATTGTGTACATAACTCACGGCAACGGTTGGCAAAAGCTTGACTTGCGCGCACAAAGTTCATATTGCCAGCAATTGGTTCAATCATTAAACAGGCTAAATCTTTGCCGTGTAATTCAAAAGCTTGTTCAAGTTGCTCAATGTCGTTAAAAGGTAACACTAAAGTGTGTTGAACCACTTCAGCGGGAACACCTGCACTGGTTGATTGACCAAAAGTGGCTAAACCAGAACCTGCTTTTACTAATAAAGCATCAGCATGACCGTGATAACAACCTTCAAACTTTAAAATTTTATTGCGACCCGTAACCCCTCTGGCTAAGCGAATGGCACTCATGGCCGCTTCTGTTCCCGAGCTCACTAAACGCACCATTTCTATTGAGGGAACTATTTTGATGATTTCTTCTGCGAGTTCGACTTCACGTTCGGTGGGTGCGCCAAAAGAAAAACCATCTACCACTGCTTTTTGTACCGCTTCTACTACTACAGGATGACCGTGGCCTAAAATCATCGGGCCCCAAGAACCAATGTAGTCAATATAACGTTGGTCATTGGCATCCCAAAAATAAGCGCCTTGGGCTTTTTTAATAAATCGAGGCGTTCCGCCTACTGCTTTAAAAGCCCTAACTGGGGAGTTGACGCCACCAGGAATACATTGTTTAGCACGTTCAAATAAAGATAAATTGAGATCGGTTGTCATGATTAAAAGCGTAAAAGTAGGGGGTAGCCACGGTAAAAGTGGCTGTTTAAAAGCCTTAGGCTTTGGCTAGTATTGCTTAAGTCTACCAGCCAATGGAGGTGCAAAAGTGTGTTTTATATCAAGAAAAATATTGTGAATGGCTAGTTTTCAAGTTCTATATTTAGAAATTCTTTAGCTCGGGGTAAAATAAGTCTATTACAGACTCCCATTTCATCATGCTAGACATTAACTTACTCCGCAAAGATCTTAACAGCGTACTAGAACGTTTGTTAGCTCGCAAAAACCCACAGCCTTATTTGGACGTAGATGCTTTTACTAGCCTAGAAGCCGAGCGTAAAGCGATTCAAACTCGTACAGAAGAACTACAAAGTGGTCGCAATAGCCTGTCTAAAAAAATTGGTCAATTAAAAGGCCAGGGTGCTGCAGGTCAAGCAGAACTTGATAGCGTAATGGCTCAAGTGGCTGAAATTAAAGTGGAACTCGATGTTTCAGCGGCACGTCTTGAAGTGATTCAAGCCCAAATGCAACAGGTGCTGACCGCTTTACCTAATTTACCCCATGCTTCTGTGCCGGTAGGCTCCGACGAGCACGGTAATATTGAAGTACGTCGTTGGGCACCCAACGGTAGCCCTCACAACCAACCCGCTAATTTAGGCTTTACGCCCAAAGACCACGTCGAATTAGCCGAGCCACTAGGCTTAGATTTTGAATCTGCTACTAAGTTAACGGGTTCACGCTTTTCAGTGATGAAGGGACCAATTGCCCGTTTGCATCGTGCTCTAGCTCAGTTTATGTTAGATGTGCACACCACCGAACATGGCTATACTGAATGTTATGTTCCTTATATGGTCAACGGCGAAAGCTTGTACGGAACTGGTCAATTACCTAAGTTCGAAGGCGACTTGTTTGCGGCTAAAAAAGGGGGGCAAGACGGTGAAGAGCAACCCGATCACACCGCTTTGTATTTAATCCCGACCAGCGAAGTACCCCTTACTAATTTGGTTCGTGACGAGATTTTGTCCGAAGACCAATTGCCTATGCGTTTAACCGCACATACTCCTTGTTTCCGTTCTGAAGCAGGCAGTGCAGGCCGAGATACCCGTGGTTTAATTCGTCAGCATCAGTTTGATAAAGTTGAAATGGTGCAAATTGTGCATCCCGATACCAGTTATCAAGCTTTGGACGAAATGGTACAGCACGCAGAAACTATTTTGCAACGCCTTGGTTTGCCTTATCGCGTTATGAGTTTGTGTACAGGGGATATGGGTTTTGGTGCGGCTAAAACTTACGACCTTGAAGTCTGGGTACCAGCACAAAACACCTATCGCGAAATCAGTTCGGTTTCGAATTGTGAAGCGTTCCAAGCTCGCCGTATGCAAGCTCGCTTTAAAAACGCACAAGGTAAAAACGAGTTAGTGCATACCTTAAACGGCTCTGGTGTGGCGGTAGGCCGAGCTATGGTGGCAGTCCTTGAAAACTATCAAAACCAAGATGGTTCTATTACAGTCCCTGATGTTTTAAGGCCTTATATGGGCGGTGTTGAAGTGTTGAAAGCATAAAAAGCTAAATCAATTATTTTCACCTATCTTCAGCTGAAAAGCCTTTTGTTTTTGCAAAAGGCTTTTTTTGTTTTGAGTCATCTATTCTTCTGTGCAAAAATCAGCTCTCTCACGAGTGGCTAATATTTTAATGGCATTGGGCTCATCGGTACTTTCAATCCAAGCCATCGCATCTTCTTTGGTACGACCAAACTGAATATGACGCTTAAGCAAACGATATAAGCGAATTTTTGGATCAACATCTAAATACCAAACTTCATCTAAATAGGTGGCAACCCCAGCCCATCTATCTTGCTCCATGAGTAAATAATTTCCCTCTGTAATAATGAGTTCTGTTGAAGCAAATAGGCCTATAGCGCCTGCAATGGGTTCTTCAATTTCACGTTGAAAGTCGGGTGCATAAACTACCTCATCACTGGCTTGATGACGCAGTCTTTTTAATATATGAATATAGCCAGCAACATCAAAAGTATCGGGTGCACCTTTACGATCAGCTCTACCCAATCGTTCTAACTCTTTTTGTGCCAAGTGATAGCCATCCATGGGTAAATATTGGGTTTGTATTGCTAATTTTTGATTGCAAAATCGTACTAAATTGTGTGCCAAGGTGGATTTTCCGGCGCCAGGAGGACCCACTATTCCGAGAATTTTTTTTCCAGGTTTGGCTAATAATTGATGTAAACGTTCAAGACTTTTGGCACTAAAAGTGTTCATATAGACCTTTATTTAATATTTTGAGGATTTTTTGCACTAGCTTAGGGTTTTCGATAACTAAAGTAACTTGATTTATTTAATCGAGAGAGGTTATAGTCTAGCCACTCGCAAAACAAAGAGTATCAGTTTTGGGATTAAACCCCAAATTTAGTTAGCCACTTCAACCCAAGAGGATTGTGATGAAATTTTCTACTATTTTGAGCCTTAGCACATTGGCACTCGCTGTAACCGCTGCCACTTCCGCAGTAGCTGCTGACCAACCTATCATTGGTTTGATCACCAAAACTGAAACCAACCCTTTCTTTGTCAAAATGAAAGAAGGCGCTCAAGCCGAAGCGACTAAATTAGGCGCTAAATTATTAACTGCAGCAGGCAAACAAGATGGCGACACCGCCAGCCAAATCGCCGCTTTAGAAAACATGACTTCAGCAGGTGCAAAAACAATTTTGATTACCGCTTCTGGTGATGCAGTAGTACCTGCTATCAAAAAAGTGCAAGCTAAAGGTGTTCAAGTGATTGCGCTTGACTCTCCAGTAGATGCTGCAGACGCTTTATTTGCCACAGATAACTACAAAGCAGGTGTGTTAATTGGTCAATATGCAAAAGCTGCTTTAGGTGGTAAAACAGCCAAAATCGCAACTCTTGATTTATTCCCTGGCCATCCAGTAGGCGCACAACGCCACAATGGTTTTATGAAAGGTTTTGGCTTGCCAGCAGCCGATGCTAAATCAAATGAATTGTCTAAAGATGCCGCCGTTGTTTGTATGGCTGATAGCTTTGGTGATGCCGCCAAAGGTCAGACTGCAATGGAAAACTGCTTGCAAAAAAATCCAGATATCAACTTGGTTTACACCATTAACGAGCCAGCAGCAGCAGGTGCCTACAATGCCTTGAAAAAAGCAGGTAAAGAAAAAGGTGTGACGATTGTTTCTGTTGACGGTGGTTGCCAAGGTATTAAAGATACTGCATCTGGCATTATTGCTGCGACATCACAACAATATCCATTAAAAATGGCGGCAATGGGTGTAGCAGCTGGTGTTGATTATGCAAAAGGTGGCAAAAAATCATCCGGCTATACCGACACAGGTGTTACTTTAATTGCTGGTAAAGCAGTTGCTGGCGTGGACAGCAAAGACACTAAAGTGGGTTTAGATTTATGCTGGGGTAAAAAATAATCTCTTCTACTTTTTAAGTTGATAAGGGGTAGGGACACCTGTTTGAAGTAAGTGGTAGTTGAGGCGTTACGAGACTTTTTCGTGATAGTTTTTGCAACCGCCCATCTTTAAGATAGGGGTCCCTTATTATTTTGGTTTTCTTTTTTTCTTTTTTGATTTTTTGATTCACAACAAGGTGAACACACCATGACTAAAAATTCCACACCCATTCCTTGGAATGCACTAGGACCTTGGATAGCACTAGCTGCCGCCTGCCTATTTTTTGCAAGCCAATCAGACCGATTTTTAACAGGTGATAATTTATCTTTGGTATTGCAACAAGTCATGGTGGTGGGTTTGTTAGCGATTGGACAAACCCTCATTATTTTGACCGCAGGTATTGATTTATCCTGTGGTATGGTCATGGCGCTAGGGTCTATGGTCATTACTAAACTAGCAGTCGAAAATGGTGTGCACCCAGCGCTGGCAGTAAGTGCGGGTATTGCAGTCACTGCAGGCTTTGGCATGTTAAACGGCTTGTTAGTTACAAGGGCAAAACTACCTTCATTTATTGTGACCTTGGGCACTATGAATATTGCTTTTGCGGTTACTCAACTTTATTCTCAGTCTCAAACGGTTACCAATTTACCTGAATCGCTCACCTTTATTGGCAATACCTTTGCAGTAGGTGGCACACAAATAAGTTATGGCACTTTATTAATGGTGGGTATTTATGTTCTGGTTTGGCGCGCTCTTAATGACACTGCCCCTGGTCGTCATTTATATGCAGTTGGTAATCATCCTGAAACGGCTCGATTAACCGGTATTAATGTGGATCGTGTATTGTTATCGGTGTATGTATTGGCTGGTTTCTTTTATGGCGTTGCAGCCTTGTTATCAATTGCCAGAACTGGTGTGGGTGATCCACAAGCAGGCCAAACAGAAAACTTAGATACCATTACAGCAGTGGTATTGGGCGGTACTAGTTTATTTGGTGGACGAGGAATTATTTTAGGTTCTATGGTAGGGGCAGTTATTGTCGGGGTGTTTCGTAACGGTCTTACCCTAATGGGGGTTGCTTCGGTAGTCCAAACTTTAATCACTGGAATTTTGGTTATTTTGGCGGTAGCCCTCGATCAAATGTCTCGCAAAGGAGCACGTTAATATGTTAAGCGCTACTCAAAACACTTCATCTCACACCATTGTTATGCAGGCCAAAGGACTGGTTAAACGTTATGGTCAAGTGACCGCCCTAGATGGGACCGATTTTGAACTTCGTGCAGGCGAAATTTTGGCGGTAATTGGTGATAA